>NZ_FR878132.1:0-41167 GCF_000434315.1 Eubacterium sp. CAG:156
CAATAAAAAATCACCTATTTTTTTCTCTTTTAGAATTTATTTTTATACATTTTCCACAATTTTTTAGTTGTTTATGGATTTTCTTAGTCGAGCGATACATATTTAATACTATAAACAGATCTGTTACTTCATAAAAAAAGATGCCATTCCGATAGTAAATTAAATTTGCTATCGAAACAGCATCTTATATTAAATATTATATATATTACTAAGGCCAAAAGGTATAAGCTCACATGAATTTACTCATAAGTGTGTGAAAGACCTTTGGCGTGCCCATTTATTCACCTGAAATTATCCATGGTGCAGGCTGTGCAACAAATACACTGTCCTTATCTGTCTTTGAAACAGATATCTGCATTACTTCAGACAAATTAACTCCATGTTTCTTGAATAAATATGGAATATCTGAAAGTATATCAAGCTCTAAAGTATATATTATAATTTTCATATCCGGATTTATCTTTTTAAGTGTTACAATATCCTGCTCAATTGTATCCTTTTGTGCAACTAGAAAAGCAAGTCTTGGAACCGGCTTATCCTTTAATGCTTCTTCTGTTAAATCCGATACTATTTCTACATTATGTACTCCAAATTTTGCTGCATTTTCTTCCATTGATGCAAGTGAACCTTTATCTCTTTCAACAGCAATTACCACACCTTCATATGCAACCATTGATGCTTCTATTACAATACTTTCACCACTGGCAATAAGCACTGTATCCCTTACATCCATTTCTAACTTATTCATAATTACGGAGCGGATTTCGTGTCCAACATATTTTACACTACCTGTTGAAAAGTTTTCATTTTTCATTCCAAATATCATAGACTCACGTGTATTTTCATTTACTACAAAAATAACTGTAGGTCCACTTATATTTACATCCATGAGTTCAAATACTTTACAGTGTTTCATTTCACCCGGCTCATATCCTTGTCCGTAATACATTTCATAATCGCCGTATCCTGCTTCCCATAATTTATAAAGCATATTTTCATTTGTTTCATCAGCAAAAATCAAAACTCTCTTATGAGTTGCTATTGTTGCCAATACATTTCTTCTTTTGCTGCATGTATTTAACAACTTAATTTTTTCCGGACTTATCTGCAACATATCTGCAATATATCCCATCCAATCCAACATCTGCTTGCTGGAAAATTCTACTTTTTCTGCCATTATTGTACCTCCATTAGTTGTTTTTTAATCTTATTTTTAGCAAATGAATATCTTACTGCATTTGCATAAATTTCACTTTCTTCATTATCCGTAATGTCAAATTTATTTCTTATTAAGTTCATCTCATGCCCCATGTCCGTTCCACATATTGCCATATCATCTGTATTAATTGTAACAGGAATTCCTAATTTCATAAACTCTCTTATCGGAAAATCTTCAATCTTTTCAATTGCTTTTGTCTGCAAATTACTTGTAGGACACATTTCCAAACATATTTTTTTCTCTGAAAGTGCTTTCATAAGTGCCAAATTCTCTACACTTCTTACTCCATGTCCTATTCTTTTTGCGCCAAATTCAACTGCTTTTTTTACACTTTCTGCGCCATCGGCCTCCCCTGCATGTATAGTAAATGGTACATTTAATTCGTTTGCAAGTTTAAAAACATCAATAAATTGTTCTGTTTTATATAATGCCTCAGCTCCTGCTAAATCCAGTGCAACTACTCCGTAATCTTCACTGCTTTCTTCATTTATCAAATATTCTTTTGCAAGTTTAACTGTTTCTAAATTCTGTTCTTTGTTATCAGCCATTCTCATACAACATAAAATAAGATTACATTTCAAATCAGACTTCTTTAATCCGTCCAAAGCACTTTCAATAACTTCTCTCATAGTCAAACCTTTATCCATATGAAGTTGTGGTGCAAATCTTATTTCCGCATATACTACACCTTGTCTTTTTATGTTTTCCTGAACCAAATAAACAGCTCTCGCTATTCCTTCTTTTGTCTGCAGTAAACTACAAGGTAATTTAAAGCATTCCAAAAACTCATTTAAACTTCTACAATCTTTAGAAACCATAAGAGCTTTTTCTAATTCACGTTCGTCTTTATATGGAAGTTTTATTTTCTGCAATGCTGCCAAATCTTTTGCTATATCAGGCGTAATTGCTCCATCTAAATGAAGATGCAACTCAATATATCTTTTTTTCATATCCGCACCTATCCTTTAATATATAATGCCCCTCCCTTTTGTCAGTGGCTGTTTAGCGTAAACACTTATTAAAATGAACTTCATTCATTTTGTTTCCTCTTTTCTTTAATTATACTCCTAAATAATTATTTGTTAACAAAAATTTGTTAACAAAATATTGTTATTTTATTTATAAACTATAGTTATGATATTATTGGGTTTTGTATAAGAAAATTTATTATTTTTTGGCGGGCATAAATTTTAAAGAATACTCTTATATAGACATAACATATTTATAGGATTTTAGCTTTGTCTTTTTTATAATTGATATATAAATTACCCATACATCTACTTAAAAATCTTAGGAGGATTTATGCTGCAAATTAAAAATATTTCAAAAAAATATACAACCGGTGATTTTGTGCAAACTGCCCTCAATAATGTGAGTTTGAATTTTCGTGACAATGAATTCGTTGCAATCTTAGGGCCTAGCGGTTCCGGTAAAACTACATTACTTAATATCGTTGGAGGTCTTGACCGATATGATACCGGAGATTTGATTATAAATGGAATTTCCACAAAAAAATACAAAGATAAAGACTGGGATTCTTACCGAAATCATACTATAGGATTTGTATTTCAAAGTTACAATCTTATACCTCATCAATCCATTTTATCAAATGTTGAATTGGCGCTTACAATTTCAGGAATTTCAAAAAAAGAACGCAAGGAAAGAGCTAAGCAGGCTCTTACGGATGTGGGGCTTGGTGAACAGATTCACAAACGTCCAAATCAGCTTTCAGGTGGTCAGATGCAACGTGTTGCAATCGCCAGAGCTTTAGTTAATAATCCTGATATTTTACTTGCTGATGAGCCTACGGGAGCATTAGACAGTGACACAAGTGTTCAGGTTATGGAACTTTTAAAGGAAGTTGCTAAAGACAAACTTGTCATTATGGTTACTCATAACCCTGAACTTGCAAATCTCTATGCAAACAGAATTGTCAGAGTAAAAGACGGTCATATATTAGATGATTCTAATCCATTTGAACTTAATGACAAAAAAATAGCTCCGCCCGAGCATAAAAATATGGGTAAATCGTCAATGTCGTTCTTGACTTCTCTTGCCCTTAGTTTTAATAATTTAAAAACCAAGAAAGGGAGAACATTTTTAACTGCATTTGCAGGCTCAATAGGAATTATTGGAATTGCATTAATATTATCGCTTTCAACAGGTGTCAATCAATACATCACTGATATTCAAAAGGATACCATGACTTCATATCCAATAACCATAGAGCAAAAAACCTTTGACCTTTCCAGCATGATGAATGCCGGCGAACAGGCTTCTAAAAAGAAAGTTAATCATAAATTAAATGCTGTTTTTTCAAATGGAACCGATATTATGATGACAAGTAAAATGGCAACAAGTATTAGCGAAAATAATTTGACTGAATTTAAAAAATATCTTGATAATAAGGACAGTGAAATCAACAATTATGTTGGTGAAAACGGAATTGTCTATTCTTATGATGTTCCATTTTCTGTATTTTCTTATGATTCAGACAATACTCTTGTAAATACTAATGGAAGCACATTTTCAAATTCTAATTCTAATACAAGTTCAATTGCCCAAATGAATGGCAGTATGTCAGTCTCAATGAATGCGGATATGAGTACTTCTATGAGCACCGATATGATGACAGGAAATATAAATAGCAGTCCATTTGCTGAAATGTTATCCGGCAAAAATGATGAACTCGTAAGTGATGTCATAAAAGATAATTATAAAGTTGTATATGGTGACTGGCCTAAAGTTTATGATGAAGTTGTTCTTGTTTTAGATAAAAATAATGAAGTATCACTTACTACTCTTTATTATCTTGGGCTTTTACCATCAAAAGATTATAAAGATATTTTAAAGCAAATTAATAAAGGGGAAGAAGTCAATCCTGAAACTTCCAAGATATCATATGAAGACATATGTAATCACAACTTTTATTTAATTGCGGATAGCGACCTTTATCAGAAAAATAAATCTGATTTATTTAAATATGTTGGCAATGACAATAATAAAGTTGAAGAATTACTAAAATCAGGTATTACTTTGAAAGTTTCAGGTATCATCCGACAGACTTCAGATGACTCATCTAATATTCAAATATCAGGAAGTGTTGGCTACACTAAGGCTCTTACTAATTATTTAATTAATTATGGAAATAAAAGTGATATTGTTAAAGCTCAAAAAAATAGTCCTGACGTAAATGTATTAAACGGTTTACATTTTAATCCGGACAATGACAGTATAAAAATTGATGATGCCAAAACTTATTTGTCAAACCTTTCTACATCAGACAAAGCAAATATGTGGAAATCCATGGCAATGACTGCATATGCTGGTTCTCCTGAGCAGATTCAAATGCTTGATTCAATGACTGAAACCCAGTTAGCTGCCATGCTTGATTCATATTTAGAGAATCCTAAAGATGAAGAAATGCTTTCTATATATGATAACTATATAGATGTTGGAAGCTATGATGATAATATGAAAAATTTTGGATACGTAAGCCTTGGCGCTCCTTCATCAATTAGCATTTATGCTGATACATTTGAAGATAAGGATTCAATATCTGATTGTATTGACAAGTATAATAAAGATGTAAAGGACGATAAGGATAAAATAACATATACTGATTACGTTGCTTTACTTATGTCAAGTATCACTACAATTATTAATGTAATAACTTATGTATTAATTGCTTTCGTTGCAGTTTCTCTTATAGTTTCATCTATTATGATTGGTATTATAACTTATATATCTGTACTTGAAAGAACAAAAGAGATTGGTATTCTTCGTGCAATTGGTGCATCAAAGAAAAATATTTCTCAGGTATTTAATGCTGAAACATTTATTATAGGACTATTCTCCGGAATGATAGGTATAGGAATAACCTGTCTTCTACTGCTTCCTATAAATGCAATTATTCATGCAGTTACAGACTCAACTAATGTAAATGCATTTTTACCTGTTCAAAGTGGAATTATATTAATTGTTTTAAGTGTTATTTTAACGTTGATTGGCGGATTTATTCCTGCTAAAAAGGCAGCAAAGAAAGACCCTGTTGCAGCGTTGAGAAGTGAATAAATTAATTCTTAAAATATCTGTGATTTATATATATGATAAACACTTTTATACTAAAGCCCGGGGCGTTGTCCACACTCCGGGCTTTAAGTATATTTCAGACTAAAACATCATCTTTACCAAATTCTTATCTTTCATAAAATTGCTCATTTCATATAAAACAAGCACATCTGTTATATTATTAGATTCTACAATACTTTGAAGATTTCCACTAAAATATCTGTAATCCACAATTGTAATTGTCTTATAATCTTTTAATAAAAATGGTGTAAAACTATTTGCATATGAATCTTTTATTATTAACAAATTTTTATCGTTATTTACCTCATTGTTTTCAATACTAACTACACCATAATTTCCACCAAAGAATACCTGGTATTTATCTTTTTCTTTTAATTTATCTATATGGTAAATTTCTGATTTTTTACCATTAATCATCACATTACATTGGGGAATATTTTCTGCTATTTCTATCGAATCGCCTTTTTTCTTTTTATCAAGAACCTTTGAATATAATGTTCCATAAAATTTATCTGTCACATTTTTCATTTCCAAATTTTCATAAGGTTCACTTTCAATTCCCTCCACTTTACAAAATTCATTATAAGCAATAAATGCACCTTTAGTTGTCCAATGGTGGTCTGTCTTATAATAAATATAATCTTTCGATAATTTCTTCAATGCATCATATGTATTTACGATTTGAGTATTATTGTCTGCATTGTTTGTAAATTCCTTTTCTACTATTTTTTCATAATAATTATAGTCGTAAACATCTGCATGTTTTGGTAATTTATCAGTTAATATATTTCCGGAACCAGGAATTAACATTACATAACTTTTAAGTTCTTTATTTTTATTAAAAAATGTATTTATGTATCTTATATTATTTTTCAGCTGTTCTTCACTCACATCTTCATTTGTTATTTTTTCAAGATAATAACCATCTTTTCCAATGTAAGCTCCTTCTATATCCTTAATTCCCGTTAACTCTTTAGCCACGCTCCTTAAAGTAATCAATTTTTCTCTTTCAGGAATCTGGTCACTAATAAAATTTTCTAATGACTTTTGAAAATCAGTATTTTCTATATTGCTTAAACTAATTTGGGGTCTTTCCTCTAAATATCTGTTTTCATTCTCCGAAAAGCTTCTATCCTTTGTGGCAAAAATCTCTATTCCCGTTCCGGCAAGAATAAGTACCATCACAATGACAAATATACAATTTATTTTTCTCATATTTTCACCTTTTAATGTTCTTCTAACAAGACTTACATATTAATACTAATTTTTTCTTATAGTATAAACACATATCTCTATTAAAAATATACTTACCCTTTCCTTTAAAATCTAAAATATAAAAACGGGTTATATGAATCTCCTACTAAAAATGCAACACATATAAAGAACAGAATTAAACATGCCACATTACTTACAATTAATTTAACATTATTTGAAACATTCATTTTAATTGCAACCTGACCTACAATATATTTTGGTAATTTTGTGCTTGCTATAGCTGCAATTATTAAAATAACTGCGTATGATCCTATATAATATAAAGACATTTCTCCAAGAAACGGAGTTTTAATTCCAAACATTGCCTTAAAGAATGTACCCATTTCTGACATGTCAGTACATGCAAATATAACCCAGCCACATACTATTAAAATCAATGAATAGATATGTTTTAAAATATTTGGGCATTTATTTAACACTTTTTTTAACACAAATTTTTCCAAAACTAAAATTATAAAGAAATATAATCCCCAACAGACAAAATTCCAACCTGCACCATGCCATAATCCTGTTAAGAACCAAACTATAAATAAGTTAAATATCTGTCTTGGAACTCCTTTTTTATTTCCACCAAGTGGTATGTACAAATATTCTCTAAACCATGTTCCAAGAGTCATATGCCACCTGCGCCAAAACTCAGTAATGCTTTTTGACTCATATGGATAGTTGAAATTTTCAGGAAATTTAAATCCAAACATTTGCCCTAAGCCAATTGCCATATCCGAATACCCTGAAAAATCAAAATAAATTTGAAAAGTATATGCGATAGCTCCTACCCATGCCATTGATGTAGTGATTGAAGACATTGCCGATATTTCGTCCCATAAATTTCCGACCTGATTTGCTACGAGTATTTTCTTAGAAAGTCCAACAATAAATCTTCTAAAACCATTTGCTATATCATCTATATTTTCATTTCGTCTGGCTATCTGATTTTCAACATCACTATATCTTACAATCGGTCCTGCTATCAATTGCGGGAACATGCTCACATACATTCCAAAATTTATTATATTGTGCTGAACTTTAACTTTTCCAAGATAAACATCTATTGTATAAGATAATGTTTGAAATGTATAAAATGATATACCTATCGGAAGGGCTATCTGCAATAATGATACAGATGCACCAAATAAATTATTTATATTTGTAATTACAAAATCCGTATATTTGAAAAATGCCAGTATTCCCAAATTTACAAATACCGACATTATCATTACGATTTTGCAGATTTTTTCATTATGTTTTTTTCTAAATGTTTCTATCAGCATTCCATTACAATAGTCAAATGCTGTTGAGAAAATCATTATTCCAACATATATTGGTTCACCCCATGCATAAAAAATAAGGCTGAATACAAATAGTACTGTATTTCTTAGCTTTCCAGGGCATATATAATATACTGCCAATACGATAGGCAAAAATAAAAACAAAAAAACTCCGCTGCTAAATACCATATATTTTTCCTTTTTTATTTAAAGCTATCTTCAAATGCTTTCTTTATTTCACTTGCATTATCACTTACAATTAAAACAGCATAATCATCTTTAACAAATATCTGTGCATCATTTGCTCTGTCTACCTGTGTTGGGTCATAACTTTTGTAAAATGCAATTCTGTCCTTAATATGTTTTTCAAGGCTCTTTTTTGCTTCATCTACGTCTTTGCTGTTTTTAACTCTGATAACAGCAACCTCTTCAGCCGTTCCTTCCTGTGCATAATCTAAAAAATATTTGTCAACCTTACTGTAATCCATATCCGAAAGATACGCAAATAAATCTTTTGTATTATCTGAATCAGAATTTACTGCTAACATTGTTGGCATATCTGTGTCTGCTGCCATCATTGTTTTTTCAAGTTTAGTCATATCTATTTTATTATTGTTATTTCCACATCCAACCAACTGAATTGCAAATACACACACTAATGCAATGTTAAATATTTTTTTAATAAACTTATTTTTCATATTAATATTTCCAAGGTGCCATTACAGCACCTTGGACTCCTCTCATTAAAATCTTTTATGTTACCAGAATCAAAAGACCTAAGTTCACATAAGTTTTCTTATTCAGCTGCTCCTGATTCGCTTTCATCAGCTGCTCCTTCATTTAAGCTTTCATTCTCTATTGCTTCATCTGATGAACCAATTGTTCTTGAATTACTTGTTATGTCTCCTAAATCTTCGTCTTCCATTCCTGACATTTCTGCAAAATCACTAAAAGCTTTATCTACAGCTTTGTTAATCTTCTCAGTAACCTTATCTGATAAATTATCCATAGCTGATGTATCGTTATAAGATGAGATATATACAGCCATTACTTTATCGCCATTGTCTGCATCAATCAAATTAGCTGATAAATTATAACTATCTGTAACATAATTTGAAATCGACTGTACAATTGCATTTATTATGCTGACTTTTTCATCATCTACATCCTGCCCTAAATTATAAGCGAGAAAATATTTCTTATCTTCGATTGCTTTTTTTATTTTCTTTGGAAGTTTATATACATCATCTAATTTTTCATTATTCACTACTGCGTAGTTATATTTTGTTCCTGTTGCTGCCGGGAAGAAATCTGTATTCCATTCATAATTGTCACTACATTCTTTATCATTCATATTAAAATGTGAATAATTTGGACTTCCTGCATCTGAATAAATATCTGTATGATACCATTCACCATCAAGTTTTACTTCATCCCATGAATGGATTCTGTCAGTTGTATGTACTACCTTACATTCAATATCCATCATCTGCATAAATAATCTGAAAGTTGTTGCATATCCTACACAAACCGCTGTTTTAGATTTTAAAACACCATTTGGAGTTGCTGCGTTCTGACCTGATGTTGGAATAACAGACATCATTCCTGAATCATTTTTTATATTTTTTACCATCCAATTGTACACAGCAAGTTCTTTTTCATAATCTGACATTCCATCTGTTATTATTTCATCAAGAACTTTCTTAGCCATATCAAGAGTATCTTTATCTTCCTTGCTTAAAGAATTTTCTCTTCCTTCTTTATATGCATCAGAAATATTTTTTGTTGATTTAATTGTGTATTCGTCAGCAATAACAACATCATCTTCCTGTGCCACATCCTCATCTTTTGCAAGGGTACTGTCAACACTTGTCTTTAATCCACTGACTTTATTAAACATTACAGCACTTAATGTAATACTTGCTCCCATTCCTACTACCAGTACAGCTAAAATACACCATACTGCAATCCATTTTTTCTTTTCCATGATTTACTCCTTTTTTGTAATCTGAATTTTAGATAACGCGGTAAAAACTCTAAAGTCTCAATGCTTCTTTTTATTTCTAATCACATTATATTATTGTAATGGTGCATATATTGTTATGAAATTTTTTAATTTTTTCTTAAGTACCTATAACAACGTTATTACTATTATTTCATAATTTTTATACAATCGTTACATAAACAGATATTTTTTTAATAAAAAAAAGCAATCTGATATGATTTCAAAATAAACGGCTCTAAACTTTATATTATGAAAAGTTTAGAGCTGTTTATTTTATCAATTACTTTTAATCATTACAAATTACTTATCTGTTTTATATTTTTGATTTGTTAAGTAGTTTCTCTGTGTATCTTTCATTTTTCTCCTAAAAGTAGAAATATCAATCTCACGTCTTAAACTAAAAAATAACTACTAAAAGCATTTTAAACTGTTCTTTACCATGAACTGCATGTGGATGTTTTGCTGGCATTACAATTGATTCTCCTTCATGAAGTTCATATTTTTTTCCATCAATTGTAATTTCCCCAACTCCGTCAAGACATGTTACAAATGCATCTCCGCCTGATTCATGAGTACTTATTTCTTCACCTTTATCAAATGAAAATAATGTAACACTTACAGCATCATTCTGTGCAAGAGTCTTACTGACTACCTGTCCTTCCTGATAAGATACCTGTTCTTTTAAAGTCAGAACTTCTGCTTTACTAATATTTTTAATTAACTGTTCCATTTAATTCACCTCTTATATTATGCTACTGCTTATTATTTGCATTTGCATAAAAAATATTAATATTATTCTTTTCCATCCCAGCAATATGTACATAATTTACATTTATCTATTCCTACTGAATCTAACATATCATCTAATCTGTTAAATTTTAATGATGTGAAGTTAAGTTCTTTTCTGATTTCTTCAACCATACATTCATATTTTTCAGAATCCGGATTAGCATATTCTTCTAAAACTTCATCTGTTACATTTCCATTTTCAAGTCTCTCTATAACTCTTCTTGTAATTAATTCCATTTCTGATGATGAACGTGAGAAATTCAAATATTTACAGCCATATAATAATGGTGGGCATGCAGGTCTTATATGTACTTCCTTAGCACCACTCTCATATAAAAATTCTGTTGTTTCTCTAAGCTGTGTTCCTCTTACAATTGAGTCATCAATTAATAAAAGGCTTTTATCTTTAATTAATTCTTCTACTGCTAACAATTTCATTTTTGCAATTAAATTTCTCTTACTCTGAATTGTTGGCATGAATGATCGAGGCCATGTTGGTGTGTATTTGATAAATGGTCTTGAAAATGGGATTCCTGATTCATTTGCATAACCAACAGCATGTGCAATACCTGAATCTGGTACACCTGCTACAATATCAGGCTTAACATTATCTCTCTGTGCCATCTTCATTCCACAGTTATATCTCATCTGTTCTACACTTACACCTTCATATGAACTTGCCGGATAACCATAGTATACCCATAAAAATGTACAGATTTTCATATCATCACCTGGTTTTTGAAGAGTTATGCAATTGTTTTCTGTCATAACTACAATTTCTCCAGGACCTAATTCTTTATAATCTGTATATCCTAAATTTTTATAAGCAAACTTTTCAAATGACGCACAAAATGCACCTTCTTTTCTTCCGATTACAATCGGTGTTCTTCCGTATTTATCTCTTGCAGCATAAATTCCTGCATGATTCATAAGTAAGATTGATAATGAACCGTCTATTTTTTCAAGTGCATAATTCATTCCTTCGATAAGGTTATCTTTTTGATTTATAAGTGCAGCAACAAGCTCTGTAGCATTAATTTCTCCACCACTCATCTCCTGAAAATGTGAATGACCTTTGTCAAATAACATCTTTGTAAGTTCATCCATATTGTTAATCTTACTAACTGTTGTAAGTGCATATGTACCATGATGTGAACGTACAATTAATGGCTGTGGTTCATAATCTGAAATACAACCAATTCCGTATTTTCCCTTCATCGTCTGTATGTCTTTATCAAATTTTGTACGGAAAGGAGAATTTTCAATATTATGAATTGAACGATTGAATCCGTCTTCTCCATAAACTGCCATTCCACCACGTCTTGTTCCTAAATGTGAATGATAATCAATTCCAAAAAACAAGTCAAAAACGCTATCTTCTTTAGATGCCACTCCAAAAAATCCACCCATTAGTTATTACCTCGTATTCTATAATATATTTTACTTTTGTTTATCACCGTCTGCATTTTTAGACGGGATTCTAATCTCAACCAATATATTTTAGCAGAAAAGTTTATAAGGTTCTACTGTTTTGTAGCATAAATAGCAATTTTAATAAACAGTTTTGAAATATTTCCAACCAAGCATTTTTACTATTTATGGTCTGAATGTTTTCATAGCTTCTATTGTCTGTGTTATTAAATCATCTAATGTCCATCCAAGCATATCTGCCCCACGCTCTCTCATTATCTCCTGTTCTTTTATGCAATGCTCCTCCGGGTACATTTCAAAATCAAGATCATGTAAAATGCCATTCCTACAAATAAATAACTGCACATTATTGGAATTGATTTTATAAAAGCTGTTTCTATTTCTTTTTTATTCATACTTATTTTCTCCGTTAGTCTTTGGAAGATCATAAGTATCTAAGAAATGATGTTTAACACCATCTTTTTTGTATGCAACAACAGTATCTAAGTTAACATTTTCTATGCTCTTAAAAATATTTCCTTCAACATAAGGGTTTGTCTGCTTTAATGTTTTTATAAGTTCCTTAATTTCAACTCTCTTAGATTTGTTTTCCTCATTATTACATGTAGTACATGTATCTGTAAATTTGCATGCGCACTGAATAAATCTTAAATTGTTATAATCTCTCCACGCCTTAATGTCATCTTCTCTTACAAGATACAATGGTCTGATTAATTCCATCCCTTCAAAATTTGTACTGTGAAGTTTTGGCATCATTGTCTGTATCTGAGAACCATAAAGCATTCCCATAAGTATTGTTTCTATAACATCGTCATAATGATGTCCTAATGCAATCTTATTGCATCCTAATTCCTGTGCAAAATGATACAAATGTCCTCTTCTCATTCTTGCACACAAATAACATGGAGATTTTTCAACATTGAACACCGACTCAAATATATCTGATTCAAATATATGAATTGGGATATTTAATTTTCTTGCGTTTTCCTCTATAACTTTTCTGTTAGCAGGGCTGTATCCCGGGTCCATAACTAAAAACTTAACATCAAATTCAAATTTATTATGAAGCTTTAATTCCTGAAAAAGCTTAGCCATAAGCATTGAATCTTTTCCACCTGAAATACATACGGCAATTCTGTCTCCCTCTTTTACAAGTTCATACTGATTAATTGCTTTTGTAAATTTGCACCAGATTTTTTTCTTAAATTTCTTACGAAGGCTTTGCTCAACATCTTTGCTTATATCTTCTGCTTCTTTTTCTTTCATCATATCTAAAAGCCATGCAATATATCCGCCTTCTAAACTTTCAGCATCATATCCTTTTTCCACAAGATTTTCTGCTACCTCTATACTATTTTGTCCTCTGCTGCAGCAAATAATTAATTTTTTTGATTTATCAACCAATTCACTATTTTCTATTTCTTCTGCCTGAATAGCTATTGCTCCCGGAATTTCTCCGTGTGCAATCTCTGATTCATTTCGCATATCTATTAACTGATATTCATCCGCGTTCATGGATTTTAACTGTTCTATTGAAACACTCATATATAATCTCCCATATTACCTTTGTATCTGTGCCAAATCTTTTAATACTTCTCCTGCGATAATTAATCCCACAACTGAAGGAACAAATGCTACACTTCCCGGAATGTCTCTTTTTTCCGTGCATTTGTGCTTAGCTCCAGGTGGGCAAATGCAGTGAGTTTTACAACTTATTGCCATATCTTCAATTGGTCTCTTTGGCATTTCTTCTGAATAAACTACCTTTAACTTCTTAACTCCGCGCTTCTTTAATTCACGGCGCATAACTTTAGCCAATGGACAGACTTTTGTCTTGTAAATGTCTGCAACCCTAAACATTGTAGGGTCTAATTTATTTCCTGCTCCCATTGAACTTATAATAGGTATATTTAATTCTTTAGCTTTCATTACCAAAGAAATCTTTGCCGTAACAGTATCTACCGCATCTACAATATAATCATATTTGTCAAACGGAAATTCATCTGCATTTTCAGGAAGGAAGAAACAATTGTGTATCTGTACTTCTGCGTCAGGATTAATCTCTAAAATTCTTTCCTTCATAACTTCAGTTTTATATTTACCTACAGTCTTTCTTGTAGCAATAATCTGTCTGTTTAAATTAGTAAGGCAGACTTTATCATCATCTATAAGGTCAAAATGCATAACTCCACTACGTACAAGTGCTTCACATACATAGCCACCGACACCACCTATACCGAATATTGCTACTCTCTTATTTGCCAATGTTTCCATCGCTTCTTTTCCAAATAAAAGTTCTGTTCTTGAAAACTGATTTAACATATTTTATCTCTCTATCTTTCTATTGTATTTTCTCATTTATTCAATAAGAAATTCATTTCCTTTTTCCTACTGTTCTAATAGGATAATTATAAAATTACATAATATTTTTGTCAACGAATAATAAGCTGCGGTCTTATATGTCTAAATCATAAAACCACAGCTTATTATTGTACTATAAAATTGGTAATTGTTATATAAAAACCTGTATTTGAATTTTCAAATAAATTTCATCAAAGTAAGGGGTTTTTGCTCCTAACATCTTTAAATATAAACAACTTTATTTCTATGCGTCCTTTAAAAATGCTTTGTAGCATCTGTATGCTTCATATACATCTGCCTTGTTTGTTACTTCCCATGGGGCATGCATACTTAATACTGCCACACCACTGTCAATAACTTCCATTCCATATAATGCCATAATATAAGCGATTGTTCCGCCACCGCCTGCATCAACTTTTCCAAGTTCCGCCATCTGGAAATTAACACCATTATCATCCATAATCTTTCGCAAATCAGCTAAATATTCTGCATTTGCATCATTAGAACCTGATTTTCCGCCTCGTCCTGTGAATTTGTTAAATACAACACCTTTGCCCATAAATGATGAGCTGTTTTTCTGGAATACGTCTGCGTATAAAGGATCAAATGCAGCATTTACATCAGATGATAACATTCTGCTGTTTGCAAGGCATCTTTTAAGTTTAATTTCACTATATTCTCCTGTTAAATTAAGAAGTTCAGCTACTGTGTTTTCAAAGAATCTTGACTGCATACCTGTTGCACCAACACTTCCGATTTCTTCTTTATCTACTAAAAGGCAGCATGATGTTTTATCTACGCTTTCCATGTCAAGCATTGCAATTAAAGATGTAAATGCACAAACTCTATCATCCTGACCGTATGACATAATCATACTTCTGTCAAATCCCATTTCTCTTGCTCTGCCTGCAGGCACTACTTCAAGTTCAGCTGACATGAAATCTTCTTCTTCCATTTCATACTGTTCTTCTAAAATCTTTAAAACGCCTTTCTTTGTTGCTTCCTTCTCTTCATCATTTAAAGGAATTGTTCCAATTAATATATCAAGATTTTCACCTTCAACTACCTTAGCAGCTTTCTTTTCCATCTGGGCAGATGCAAGATGAATAAGTAAATCTGTTACACAAAATACAGGGTCTTCCGGTTTTTCTCCTATATTTACATCAATTGTTGTTCCATCTTTTTTTACAATAACACCATGTATTGCTAAAGGAAGTGTAACCCACTGATATTTTTTAATTCCACCATAATAGTGAGTATCTAAATATGCCATTCCTTCTTTTTCATATAAAGGATTCTGCTTTATGTCCATTCTTGGAGAATCCACATGAGCACCTAAAATATTCATTCCTTTTTCAAGTGGCTTATTTCCTATGTTAAATAAAGCAACTGTCTTATTCATGCATACAGCATAAATTTTATCGCCCGGCTGTAAAGTTTTATTTTCTTCCATCGCCTTTTCAATACTTATATATCCTTTTTCTTCTACTCTTCTTACTGTGTCTTTTACACATTCTCTCTCAGTTTTACACTCTGACAAAAAATTAATGTAATCTGCATTTAACTGCTGTAATTCTTTCATCTGTGCTTCATCATATGTCTTCCATGCATTTTTTCTTTCCATATTGCTCATTCCTTTCCAAATCTATGTTCAAGACTTTTAAATCTTTTTCTATTTTTATTCTGCCACCATTTTAGAAGAATTATTTATACAAGTCAATATAAAGCACTATCCCCTTTTTTATAATTAACATTATTTCAGCGATACATTATTAAAAAAAATATATTCAAAAGTCATAACTCTTTTATAAATAATAATAGGAGGGCGTTGTTTTAGCGACGTCCTCCTTTATTTTATAAAAACAAAATATCAAATATGTGTATGAAATAATATTTATATATTAAACAAACACCAATTATTCCTTTATTATATTTTTACTGCAGAAATATGATATTAAGAAATATCCACCATATATTACAAGTAAAATTATTGCTGTCATACCAATTGATGGTCCAATCATTTTCGTTCCAATAAAATCAAGTATTTGTTTTGAAAACATCATTCCAAATATCGAATGAACAATTGCAAGTGCTAATGGGAATATGAAAAACAAAGCTGTCTGTCTGAACAATGCCTTATTAATCTGTTTCTCATCTGCACCAAGTTTTCTAATCATTCTAAATCTTTCCACATTATCTGCACTTTCTGATAATTCTTTCAAAGCCAGAATTGCTGCACCTGATATCAGAAGAATAACTCCAATGTAAAGACCTATAAATGCACCTATTGCTCCAATACCAACTGCACTGTCTATAATATTATTTTTAGTATTAACCATTGGTACCATATAATTCCATCTGGTCTCATCATAAATCTTTTCTACTTTCTGTTCAAATTTTTCTACTTCTTTCTTATCATCCATAGAATAGTTAGCTGCAATAAATTCTCTTATTTTATGATTTTCATCAACTATGCCATCAGGAACAATTATTATTCCTGTATTTGAAGGATTTCCTGACATTTCTATAAAACCTTCTTGGCATTCCTTGTATTTTGGTATTAATTCATTACCAAATACATTGATTTTCACTCCTGCCTTTAACGATTTATTTCTTAATTTTATCATTGGACTATAGTCACATAAAACAATATACTCATCATCATTTAATTCAATAGTATCTTTTCCGTAAAATCTTGCAAGTCTGTTATAATCGCTAACTTTTACAATATTCTCCGGTACCTCAAGCATTGTCGGAGAATCATCCTTTTCATCATTGTTTCCTAATGTGTCATTCAATGTAACATTTTCTGACTGATAAATATATAAATCTACATATTCCTTTAAATATGGTTCAATATTATAACCGTTTTCCTCAAAAAACTGAAAAATACTCTTATTAGAACTTTCAACTTCCTTCTTACCATATCCGTCTTCTTTGCTTAAATTTACAACTTTATTAAAGTTAATATCAGCCGGTACTCCCTGCTTTAAACTATCATTTAATGAATTCCTAATAGATAACCCACTTGAGAGTACACAAATTGTAATAAATAACATTAAACTTATTATTGTCATTGAAAATACATTCGTATTTACCCTGCTGCTCATTTGTCTAAAAGTAAATGTATTTAATCCTTTATAATAAATTCCTTTCATTGATGAAACAACTTTAAGTAATAATCCTGAAACTGACCAGAAAAATAGAAATGTACCAACACATCCCATTACAATATAAATTGCTAACTGTTTTCCGTTTGTTATTTTACTGTATCCTGCAGTAACGTTATAATATGCTATTATAAGCATTACAATAGAAATGGCGAAAATAATTCCACAGATAATAGGATTTTTTAATTTAATTTTCTCATTCTTTCTATTACCCTGAAATAAATCAATTAATTTGCATTTATTAATACTAAAAGTATTAAATATAATTACAATTACATATATCAATACAAAATTTAAAATGGTCTTTATACAAGCCTGACTTGAAAATACAAATTGATATTTTGACATGTCAGCCTGGAACATACTTGCTACCAGAAAACTTGTAAACTGAGAAGCTCCTATTCCAATAATTATTCCGACTACTAATGAAATAATTCCGATAATTAATGTTTCAAAGAATAGAATCAACGAAACTTTTCTCTTTCCCATTCCTAATACCAGATAAAGGCCAAACTCTTTATTACGCCTCTTCATTAAAAATCTGCTTGCGTAAATTACAAGAAATCCTAATACACATGCAATGAACACACTAACCCATGACATAATCTGTGTTAATAATTTGACTATTTCCCTTGTGTCATTTGAAATTTTTAACATTGCCGACTGTGTTTCTATTGCATTAAATATATAAAATATTGCAACACCTAATATCAAAGTAAAAAAATAGATTGCATAGTCTTTCATACTTTTTTTAATGTTTTGAAATGATAATTTAAAGAGCATCGCTTAAGTCACCTCCTAACAAAGTAACTACATCGATAATCTTATCGAAAAATTCCTTTCTTGTATCATCACCTCTATTTAATTCATTGAAGATTTTTCCATCTTTTATAAATATTACTCTTGATGCATAACTTGCTGTAAATGAATCATGAGTTACCATTAAAATTGTAGCTTTATAATATTTATTTAAGTGCGAAAATCTTTCAAGTAACATCTTTGCTGACTTTGAGTCTAATGCTCCTGTTGGTTCATCAGCTAATATTAATTCAGGATTTGTAACAAGTGCTCTTGATGAAGCTACTCTTTGTTTCTGACCTCCTGACATCTGGTATGGGTACTTATTTAAAACTTCTTCTATTCCAAGTTGTGTTGCAACTTTTTTTACTGCTTCGTCAATCTTTGTTGCGGGTACATTCTGGATTGATAATGACAAAGCAATATTTTCATAAGCTGTTAATGTATCAAGTAAATTAAAGTCCTGAAAAATAAATCCTAACTTTTCTCTTCTAAATTTATTTAACTTGTTGCCTTTTAAGTTTGTTATGTCTTCACCGCCTACAAATATATGTCCGCTTGTCACCTTATCAATTGTAGAAATACAGTTAAGTAAAGTTGTTTTTCCACTTCCTGAAGCTCCCATTATGGCAACAAATTCTCCTTCATCCACGTCAAATGAAATATTGTCTATTGCTTTTGTAAGATTTAATTTGTTTCCGTAATATTTTTCTATTTGTTCGATTCTTAATATGCTTTCCATATTTAAATCTCCTTTCACATTTTTTATACTGACATAATTTTATATGAAAAACACATATTAGTCGTTTTTTTAATATTACATAACATTACAATTTTGTAATGTTACCATTTTAAATTATTTTCCTAAACCACCGTGTCAAAATAATCATTCTTTCCAAATGTTATTCTGACTTCAGTGTATTTTCCTTCCTCCGATTCAATATCTATTTTATGTCCAAGCTGCTCGCACAGTCCTTTCGCAATATAGAGACCCATTCCTGTTGATTTTGCATATTTTCTTCCATTTTCTCCTGTAAATGACTTGTTAAATACACGTGATAAATCTCTTTTTGGTATTCCAATTCCATTGTCTAGGATATGCAGTACAACTCCCTCTTCACTTTTTTCACTATATATTTTTAATTCTTTTTCGCCATGGTCTTTCATGTATTTAAATGAATTACTCATTATCTGATTGATTATAAATTCCATCCATTTGTTATCTGTAACTACTTCGGTTTCGACATCGTTGACAGAAAAATTAATTCCATTTTCAAGAATCATATCTTTATTTTTCATTGCCACATTTTTTATCAAAGACTGCAGAGAAACTTTTGTAAATTTATAATCTTCCTTTGCATTTTCTGACCTGACAAAATAAAGAACCTGTTCTGTATAGTCATCAATTCTCTTAATCTGTTCTACATATTTTTTATTCATTTTATCATTATGACACATAAGTCTAAGACTTGCTATCGGGAGCTTGACCTCATGAACCCACATTTCCACGTAGTCCTTAAAATCATTAACACTGTTTTCATAAACTTTAACATTTTCAATCATTGATTTATTTATATCCTGTAAAACCTGATAATGAATTTGCCCCTCATAAAATGATGGTTCCTTCATTGTTTCACTTACAAAATATTTTTTATCAAGCCCATCTGTATTATTTATAAGTTCATCATAGTAATTCTTTTTTCTGAAAAAGTCCCAAAGTATAGAGAATATAAATGCAAATAGCCATAATGCTGCGTACATCACTATGGCTTCAAATTTTATTCTAAATACAGAAAATATGGAAAATGTAATTACAAAAAACATTATCCATATTATCACTACTATTTTATTGTCTTTTATATATTTGCCAAACTTCATGTTAAACAATACCCCTGTTTTTTTCTTGTTTCTATTGCATCTTTGTATCCTATCTCTGTTAGTTTTCCCCTTAATCTGCTTATGTTTACGGTAAGTGCATTATCGTTTACAAATTCATTGTTATCCCACAAGTCAGTCATTAACTCATCTCTAGATACAATACGATTTCTATTATTAAGAAGCATCTGGAAAATAATCATTTCATTCTTTGTAAGAACCAGCTCCTGCCCATTTCTGCTTATTGTTCCTTTACTAAAATTTACCTGAGCATCTTTGTAATTTGCAATATTTTTTCCACTGTCCGCTCTCTTTAATATGGCTGCAATTCTTAACAACAAAATTGTTGGGTTGTATGGCTTTGTTATGTAATCATCTGCTCCATAACTCATAGACAGGACTTCATCTGTTTCACCTGTCCTACTTGTAACCATAATAATTGGAACATCCGATGTTTTTCTTATTTCACGAAGCAGCATTTCTCCATTTATTCCCGGAATATTTATATCTAGCAATAATAAGTCTGAATTTTTCTCTAATATATCATTCTTCGCATTATCAAATTGCTCTAAATACTCTGCTTCATAACCTTCATTTGTCAGAAGCTCTGTTAGCTCCCGGCAAATAGTTTTTTCGTCTTCTATAATTAATATTTTTTTCTTTGACATTTTTACCCCTTATTTATTTTAAATAATTCTTTGCCGATTCAGTAACCGCACCTGCTGTATGAAAACCGGAATGACACACCATTATCGGTCCAGCAATATCAAATATATCCATATTTTACTCCTAACCATATACTAACATTTTTGTTTATTATATACCCTCATATCTAATAAATACAGTATTTTACCTCTTATTTTATATAGGTTATTATAGTTTACACATAAAAATAATACTGAGCTAACATTAAGCAGCTCAGTATTCGTACCTTTAGTTTTATAGCATTTTTTCTTTTTTTCTTTTTTCTATTCTTCTTGTTATTCTTTTTCCAATCTTTTCAATTATCATTGTTCCATATCTCATCATTGGTTCAGTAACAATTGCAAATACAACAAACAGCATAATGCATTTTGTTGACATTCCTCTAATTGCAAATAAATCACCTAAATATATGCTGCACAATAATAGTCCGATTATGCTTCCTCCCCATACGCACCAGCGAAGTGTGTTCATAGGTTTACTTATATTGTATAAAATCATAAATCCAACTATCGATAAAAGCATAGTGCATGCTGTAGATATATCCGTCTCGTTTACTTCAAATACCTGTCCAAATACAACCAGTGCTCCAACCACCAACACATCTGTAATTCCCGCCGGAAGTGCCTTTATTAAGACATTCGTCAGGAAACTACCCTGTATAATGTTTTTATTCGGTTGCAATGCTAAGAAGAATGCCGGAATTCCTATTGTAAACATACTGATAAGCGATACCTGGGATGGCTCTAACGGATAATTTATCATAAAGCACACTGAAAACAGTGATAGCAAAAATGAAAATATATTCTTTACTAAAAATAAACTTGCTGAACGCTCTATATTGTTTACAACTCTTCTTCCTTCTAATACAACTGAAGGCATTGATGCAAAATTTGAATCAAGCAATACTAATTGAGATGCCTGAGCCGCTGCATCACTTCCTGACGCCATAGCCACTGAGCAATCCGCATCTTTTAATGCAAGCACATCATTTACACCATCCCCTGTCATTGCAACAGTTCTTCCTGCTTTCTTTAGTGCCTGCACGAACTGTCTTTTCTGGTTTGGTGTAACTCGTCCAAATACTGTATATCTAAGCACTGCTTCCTGAATGTCTTCTTCACTCTCAAGCGTTGTTGCGTCTATATATTTTTCAGCATTTTCAATTCCTGCCTGTTGTGCTACCTGCGACACTGTAATAGGATTATCACCGGAAATTACTTTTATTTCAACACCCTGATTCGCAAAATAATTAAATGTTTCAGGTGCCTCTTCTCTTATTGGATTTGACAAAAATACAAGAGCAATAGGTACAACCTTTTCTGTCAGTTCTTTTCCATTTATTTCGCCATCATATTTTCCAAATACAAGTACTCTATATCCTTCACTACTGTAATTTTCTATTTCTTCTTTATATTTTTCATAGTCATCTCTAAGGACAAATTCCGGTGCGCCTAAAACATAATTTGCATCATCAAATGCTGCACCTGAATATTTAAATTCTGACGAAAATGAACTTATTGATACTGCCTTTTTTCCTGATGGAGAATTAAAATAATTCTTAATTGCTTCCATAGTTATATTATCACTTGACATTCCTGCCGCAAAATCACTAAGCATTTCTTTAATAGATGGCATATTTTCTTTATCATATCCGTCCATTGGAACTGTACCGTTAACTTCCATTGTATTTTCAGTTATAGTTCCTGTCTTATCTACACACAAAACATTTACCCTTGCTAAAGTTTCAATGCACTTCATATCATGCACAAGAACTTTTTTCGATGCAAGTCGCATTACACTTACAACTAATGCCACGCTTGCAAGCAAATACAAACCTTCCGGAATCATTCCTATAACTGCAGCTACCATAGAAGTAATGCTCTTGCTAAATGATGCTTTCGCAAATATAAACTGCTGTCCAAAAAGCAATACTCCAATCGGTATAATTATAATACCTACAACTCCTACTAATTTGTCTAAAACACGAATCATTTCTGACTGTTCTTCGTGGTTCATTGCCTTTGCTTCTAATGTAAGTTTTGATATATAGGAATCTTCGCCTACTCTATCAAGTCTTGCATAACACTCTCCTGAAACAACAAAGCTTCCTGACATTAATAGATCCCCCGGTTTCTTTGTTATTTCATCAGATTCACCTGTAAGTAATGATTCATTTGCTGAGACCTCACCTTCAACTACGATGGCATCAGCACATATCTGATTGCCTGCCTTAAAAAGTACAATATCATCAAGAACAAGTTCTTCTGCAGGAATCTCCCATTTTTGTCCGTCACGAACAACTACTGCCTTTGGTGCATTTAATACCGAAAGCTTGTCCAAAGTATTTTTTGCTCTTATTTCCTGAAAAATACCAATGCATGTATTAGCAATGATAACCGGTAAAAATGTAAGATTTCTAAAAGAACCTGCCACAATTAATAATACAGCAAGTACCGCAAATACTAAGTTAAAATACGTAAATACATTACTTTGTATTATTTCCTGTACAGATTTTGATGGTGGATCAACCGGTTCATTTGTCCAGCCATTTCTAGTATATTCTTCAACCTGTTGTCTGTTTAATCCATTATTAACGTCAGCCATGTATCTGTTAGTTTGCACACGTTCACGATGTTCTTTATTTTTTCTAAATTCTTTATCCTTCATATACGCTCCTAGATTATAATGCCATGTTCTAAAAATCTAAGCCCACATATATCTATTCATAAGTGGGTGAATGACTTTTGACGGATTGTAAGAGTTCGTAACACAGAACAATCCGTAAGCATCAAAGTCGTGTTTTTAACCTCGATATCATTTTATAACAATATTTTACCAATTTTTTTAGTTAATATCGTAAAGAATTTATTAAAATTATGTTACTTTTTTTAAATAATATGGTTGTAAGACTTAATATAGAATTATTAATGTAATAAAATAAATATAAACTACTACTTTTTTTACAGTGGCAATAGATACTTTCTTAATAAAAACTTTGATAAATTTTCTGCCTTATTCAAATATTCATCAACAAGATTTGGATTAACTTTATGAGCTTTCGCAAGACTTAACATACCTATAATTCCATTCATAGGAGTTCTTATTTCATAAGACATATTTGATAAGAAGTCTGTCTTTGCCTGACTTTCTTTTTCTGCACTTTTAAGTTTCTCATTAATCTTCTGCAATTCTTCATGATAAGATGTAATATCTTTAAATTTTAAATAAGAAATTTTTATATCTAATTCTTTGATTTTTTTGCAGAAGATTTTTATACACTTTCAATTTCTGAAGATTATTTATTTATCTTGATTTGACTTATAATTATACTGAACCTATGGGACGAATACGGCGCCCCGACCGCCTTTGCAGAGAGTATGAAGATAAAAATATTCCATACTCTTTTGTCCCTTATATTCAATACTTTTTTTAATCTCCATTTTCCATACTTTTATAAATGCCCATATACCTATACTACTTTAAATACCCTATATTCCATACTTCTTTAAATCAACTTTTCCATTTACTACTTCAACCCCATCGGCTTCAAGTAGTTTTGCCTGAGCTCCTTTTCCACCAAAAGCAAACTCTCCTGCCAATTCTCCTTTAGAATTAACTACACGAAAGCATGGAATATTGTCCGGATCAGGATTTTTGTGAAGTGCATTTCCTACTGCTCTTGCCATTTTAGGTTCGCCTGCCATTTCTGCAATTCTTCCGTAAGTTGCCACATGACCTTTTGGGATTTTCTTAACCGCCTCATAAATTCTTTTTGTCGGGCTGTCTGTGATAATATCATAACTTTCAGATATCATTCTCTTTATTTCTTTTTCGGGAACAGTTCCATCAAGAATTATTGTATTCCAATGTTCTTTATTTTGATGATATCCGGGAATTACAGATTTATAGGTTTCTCTCCAAAAATCTCTCCATTCAGGGTTAACTTTTATATTTAAGTTGATAAATCCATCTCTTTCATATATCCATAAAAATGCCTTCTTGCTTTTCTTTACTCTTACAAGCTGCCAGTTAGCATCTCTAAATGGTGTTTCTACATATGTATCTTTAAATGTCAAACCAAATTCTACTGCTTCCTGTCTTGTTCTCATTATCTTTTTCCTCTTTATGATTATTCTTAAACTTTTTCTTTTTTCTTCTAACTTCATTTTTATTTGCTATTTAACACTATAAAATTTTATATTATTCCACACTTTCAAAATTATTTCGTAAGAAAATGTTCTCTGTTAGGATACTTTTCTCTGTACGCTGCCAATGCGGCTTTTTGTAAAATAGAAAATTCTTTATCTAAATTAAATGCATGTGGAGTGGAAAATGCAATCGCACTTATTTGTTCAGCGATTTTTTTTGCTATTCCTTCATCTGATAACTGTCCCATTCCAAAAACTGCTGACGTAAATCCTCTTCCATTTTTACTTACTTCTATAAATTTAAAAAATACATTTTTAAGTTCCAAAAACAAAATTTCACGCTTTTCATCCTGTATTTCATCTGAATTCAATAAACATAAGCCATTAATTATTTCATACAACTGCTTTCTTTTGCTTCCACTAATATCTACAGAATTACCCTCAGATAAATATTTCATTTCCATGAGGTATCCAACAAATTTATCTTTTTTAGGTTTCCTTTTTCCATATCTTGCAATCCATAATTTTTCTCTAAATGAATCAAGTTCACTATTATCTTTATTATCATTTAATATTCTAAGTCTGTTGTCTGCATTTGTTTCATTATAAAATTCTTCTATCCATGTATTCTGCATATTTCCGTTTTTCTCCATATTTATTATCTACTTATAAAATCATCTACATTATTAATATCAACTTTTTTATATTGGGATACATAATATTTCCCACTATCCAAGTTGTGTTTTTTCAAATCATTTCCTTTAAAAATATCCACAACTAATTTTGCTATTTCCATAGACTGGTCTTCCTTATCGTTGTACACAGTCCCCTGCATTTGACCTTCTTTTACTGCAATTAATGCATCATTAAGTCCATCTATTCCACATATAATAGGCCATTCATCCTCGCCATAACCTGATTTTTTATAAGCTTCCACTGCACCAATCGCCATCTCATCATTATTTGAAATAATCATTTCTATATTGTTGCCATACTGATCTATTAGCTGTGTCGTTCTATTTTCTGCCTGTCCTCTGTTCCAATCAGCAAATTGGTAACTAAGTTTTTCTAAATTAATTCCATTATTAATAATTGTTTTTACTGAACAGTCTGTTCTGCTTATTGCATCCTGATGCCCGGCCTCACCCTCTAGCAAAACATATTGTATTTTTCCATCATTATTTTTATCTACATTTTTATTCGCTTTTATATAATCTGCTGCAATCTGTCCCTGCATTACTCCTGACTGTTCTGCATCACACCCAACATAATATAATTTGTTCCATTGCATCAAATCCTCTTTTACCGGTTCTCTGTTAAAGAAAATAATTGGAATATTATTCTGTCTTGCCAGTTTAATAATTTTACCCGGAGCTGTTCTGTCAACTAAATTAACACACATTATATCGCAACCTGCATCAATCATTTCCTCAACAACTTCATCCTGATCACGCTGACTATCATCTCCATTTTTTTCAGACACTATTATTCTAAAATTATCATTTTCCATTGACTTTAGATTATCTTTAAGTTCCTGTGTCATTGCATTTATGAATGGATCATCCTGCGTGTATGTTACAACACCTACCCTAAGTGTTTCATTAAAATTTTTTTCTTTTTTCTGACATCCTGTAAAATTGTAAATCAATACAAATGCCATTATTAAACTAACAATTCTTTTATTCATAAGAATACAAAAACCTTTCTATTTCATTAGAAAATAAATCATTTTGATAAAGTTCTTTTGAATCAACATCATAGCCTTTCATGGTGTAAAATGAATTATTAATTTTCTTACTTATTTCTTTTACACTATTGTATCCAATCTCATATCCATCAGGAATAATAAGACATTTTACATTGCCATGCTGAAGCAAATTTAATGATTTCATACTATTTCCAATACCATATATCTGCGCTCCGTTATATATTCCATTATCACTTTTTTCGCCTAAGTCATCTAAAGAATAATTATCCATAATAACTAAATAATCTACTTTATCCTTGCCATTTACAACATCACAAATATCCTGCTCCGTTTTACCATTATATGTCCAACCTATATCTATGTTAGTCCCTTCTATGGCATCACAAAATCCTTTATATTTGTCAATGGTTTCTTCTTTCGCATACTGGGCAAAAACAATGCCTGCTTTCTTATTTTCTTTTTCGCCTGAATCTGCTATCAGTCTTTTTCCTATCTCATATCCGATATTGTAGTGATTAGGTTTTATTACCGGATAGCCTGATTCACCACCATTCCCACTCATAAAAACATCTTCTGTAATTAACATGAATGGTATTTTGCCGCATACATTTTTTAATTGTGTTCTCGTATCGCTTCCTGGTGCAGGGCAAATAATAAACCCATCTATATTATTTTGCTTCTGCTCATTTATTAATTCGATTTCATCTTCTACTTCCTCAATATCATCTGTGTTACATATTATTAAATGTATTTCATTTGCCTTAGCTGAATCTTTTAGTCCTTTAATAAGTGCCTCCCAATTTTTATCTCCTGAATTTGGTATAATTACTGCCACTTTTTTTTCAGGAGTATTCTGGTCAAATATTTTAGTAATAAAAAATATTGCCATAACACAAAGTAATATTTCTGCAATAAGAAAGGCTATTTTATTTTTTTTCATTTTCAACCTTCCTTTCTACATTTTGTTTTTCTAAATTTGTGAGATTACTTTCATTATATGGAATTGCAGGTATATGAATTGTAACCTTTGTTCCTTCGTCAGCTTCACTTTCTACACTTAATCCATATTCATTGCCAAACATTAGCTTAATTCTTGAATGAACGTTTATGACACCAACTCCTGAACCATGTTTAGGTGTTTTATTATTATCCTTAAGAATATTTTCAACCTCTTCTTCTCTCATTCCCATTCCATTATCTTCAACGGTTATAAAGATTTCATTATCTATCTTTTTACCTCTGACAATTATTTCACCGTCATCATCTATATCCATATTTCCTACACCATAATATATAGCATTCTCTAACAATGGCTGAATAACAAGTTTCACAATACAATAGTCATTAATTTCATCATCTATTTCAAATCTGATTTTAAATCGTTCTTTATATCTTGCCATCTGTATATTCATATAGCTTCTGCTGTGTTGTATTTCATCAGATATTTTTATGATTGTTCTTCCTTTAGACAAACTTATACGCAATAACTTAGCAAGTTCTGATATCATAAACACAGCTTCTTTATTTTTATTTGCCTCAACCATCCATGTAATTGATTCGAGCGTATTGTATAAGAAATGCGGATTAATCTGACTTTGCAATGCATCCATTTCGCTTTTTCTTAGTTCAGTCTGCTGCCTGATTATTTCCTGCATTAACTCTTCTATCTGTTCATATGATTTTCGCACTGAATATCCTAAATGTCTTATTTCCGATGAACCACCTATATAAATATCATTTTTTCCACCTGCTTCATACGCCTTAACAGATTCATTCAGGTTAAGTATTGGTCTTGATATTTTTCTTGATATAATTCTGTTTACCTCAAGAAGCATCATCACTAAAATAATTACAGTCGTAATTATATAATACCTGAATTGCTTTATACTCACTGTCTGTACCTTGTCCGGAATTACACCTACTACCTTCCATCCTGTGTATGAAATACTGCTTATTATATAATTATTTTTATGTCCATTAAACTCTAATTCATGTATTCCTTCTTCACATTTTGCCATTTTATTATTATTTTCCTTAAAAATACCCCTGTCTATCTCAGTTATTCTAGGATGATAGATAATTTGTCCATCTGAATCGCATAAATAATAATAAATTCCATTTGAATCTTTATTGATTCTATCTAAAGTTTCTTCAATGATTGAATATTTCATATCCACCAGTAGTACTCCACTTACCGGCTTTTCCCCATCATTTACATCCACCGAACGGCTCAGCGACACAACCCGATAATATTTATAAGCACCATCTTCAAACAGATTCTGTATATGAGGAATAGAAAAATGAATATTTTCAATTTCACTTTTAGCCATACTAAACCAACTCTGACTTTTAACATCAACATTATCTTTTTCAGATGCTATAGGCTCTGATGCTATCAGATTTCCGGAATTGTCATATAGTGCCATACTTTGAATCTTATCTGAATTAATTTCATACAATAAACTAAACTGTCTGTTAAACTCCTGACTCGAAACATCATATTGCTGAACTATATTGTAATTTGCAGCATTTGAAATCTGTCTTATATTTAATAAGTCAGAGTCCATTTTATCTACTATACTGTCTATAATTCCCTGTGTACTTGATATTAAAGTTTCTTTATTTGAAATTTTAAATCTATTATAAATAAGCATTCCCATAACAATAGTTGTCACTATTGTTAACGTTGTAAAGACCGCCATGATAATAGATTGAATGTCTAATCTAATAAATTCGCCACGGTGAAACCAGCTTCGAAATCTTTTTATTTTTACATTTTTGCTTTCTTTTTTTTTAACTTTATTCAATCTTCCCATATTCCCTGTATATATTATGATGTTTGGGGCAAAAGCCCCGATTTTGATGACTACGGATTGTTTCATGCTACACGTTGTTTTATATTATTTATTTAATCTCTCATTTCTGTACTTTGATGGAGATACTCCGAATTTCTTCTTAAACACATAGCTAAAATAATTTGCATCTAAATATCCTACCTGCTCAGCTATTTTATAGCTTTTTTCATTTGTATCAAGTATCAATCCGGCTGCGATATCCATTCTGTAATCTGTAAGATATGTAACAAATGATTTACCTACTTCTTTCTTAAATACAGATGAAAAGTAAGAATTTGATACTCCCATTATAGAGCATACTTTATCCAGTGATAAATCAGGTTCCATATACCTGTCTGTTACTATATTTTGTGCATCATTAACCAAACTTCTGGATTTACTGTTTCGAACACTTTTTAATTTTTCACTTACTCCTAATGAACATTTAATAAGCCAGTTTTTCAAAGTGCTTTCGTCCATCTGAGGCACCCTTTCGTAAGGATTATTTATATCTCCTAAAAAGTCATTAAAATCTATAAAATTATTGGCACAAAATCTATAAAATGCCCCTACCATTTCCATAATCACTAAATTATACTGACTTACAGTATTTGCATTTTTATGTAATTTTTCAATTTCTTTACTAACCGCATCTTCTATTGATTTGTTGTCTCCTAAATATATCGCTTTAAACAAATCATGCATTTTAGAATCTTCTGACTGTAAAGTCATGTTCTGCTCGTTAGGTGCAATTTCTTCAATATTAATTGCCCTGTTTGTTCCATATAAAACTCTGTATGATACTGCTTCTCTTGCTCCTTCATAAGAATTGTTTATGTTTAATATGTTATCACATACTCTTCCTATACCTGCTGTAACAACAGCACCAATAACTCTGTTAACCCATTTGCAGAATTTATCACAAATATCCGTAAACTCTACCATTTTTTCTTTAGAGCTTAATTCAACAATTAGTACTGTATTCCCCAAATAAATAAATTCTTTGCAATTAAATTTTTTCGCAATTCTTTCCTTTATTTCTCTTTCTACAGACATTGATAATAGCAAGGGTTCCATATTTTCAGGAACATGATGTGTAGATGTATGGAAAACCACACAACAATAGAACGGGCCCTTTAAATCTATTTTATAGGAATCGACAAATTTTACATATTCTTCTTCATCAACTCTTCCTTCAATCAACGAAACAAACAAATTTGTCTGAAGAATTGGGAGTACATCATTAAAATAATTTTCAAGTTTTTGAACATTTAATTTTTCTTCTCTTTCCAAATCTAGTGAGTTTTTTACTCTCTTTAAACATTCAGTTAATTCGTCAGAATTTATCGGTTTTAACATATATTCTTCAACTTCAAGATGAACTGCCTCTTTTGCATATTCAAATTCGTCAAATCCGGTAAATATAATTATGTGAATATTTCTATAATCATCATTAAGCCTTTTGGACAACTCAAGTCCATCCATATATGGCATTTTAATATCTGTAATAACAACATCCGGTTGAGTTTTTTCGACAAGTTCTAATGCCTTTACTCCATTTGTTGCACTTCCGACAACTTCAAAGCCTAACTCATTCCACGCTATTTTTTGTTCAATAACATCAATAACTTCTGCCTCATCGTCAACCAGGATAACTTTATATTTATCCATAATACTTTCCTTATCTCACTCTAAATTTAATGCAATATTTTTCTCAGGCAATCTTCATATATTTAATAGAAAATCGACCTCTTTTAATTTTATTTTTTTCTTTTATCTTTTGTCAATTTATTATAACAAATAATCTATTCTAATAAAATATTTTATATAAAAGTCAACATTTTTGTTACGACAAAAGCCGTTCCCATTATCCTATAGATAATCAGAACGACTTTTTGAACGTATGATTAAAATATTTATTAACATGTCAGGATTGTGGGAGTTTGTATTATAAGAAACAATCCGTATGACATATTTTTCATTATTTTATTTCTTCTGTACATACTTGAGACAGTCAAGAGTAACTGCTGCAAGAATGATGATACCTTCGAAAATGAACTGAAGGTTTGTATCAATACCAAGGATTGTAAGTGAGTATGTAAGAGATGTAAATATAAGAACACCTGTTACAACACCTGAAATCTTACCAATACCACCTGTAAATGAAACACCACCTACTACGCAGGCTGCGATAGCATCCATATCCCATCCTTGTCCATAAGCTGCACTACCTGAACCAACCATTCTGTTACATTCAAGCCATGAACCAAATCCATAAAGGATACCTGCAAGAATGAAAGCTCCCATTGTTACTTTGAATACTGAAATACCTGAAACTGCTGCTGCTTCCGGGTTTCCACCTACTGCGAATAAATTCTTTCCAAAAGTTGTCTTATTCCAAATGAACCAAACAACTGCTATTGCAACTATTGCCCATAAAATAATTGTTGGGAATCCTCCAATCTGAGGAATAAATATATTTGGAATTGCTGCATCGATTGCACCAAATGAAACACCCTTTGTTGCGTAAGTTACAAGACCAAATATAATAAGCATGTTGGCCATAGTTGATATGAACGGATGCATTTTGAACTTAGCCATAAAGAATCCGGCTATCATTGCAAAACATGTTGTAAGGATTATACAAACAACTAAAGCTAAAATTGCTCTTGCGCTCGGAGCCATATTTGAAAAATCAAATATATGTCCAAATACGCCACCTGTGTTTATGCCGTTATGCATTATGATTGTTGATGCAACCATACCCATACCAACCATACGACCAACCGAGAGGTCAGTTCCTGTCAAAAGGATTAAGCCTGCAACACCGAGGGCAAGGAACATTCTAGGTGATGCCTGCTGTAAAATGTTAAGTATATTTGTGTATGTAAGGAGTTGAGTATTTTTAACAACCGGAGTAATTGCGCATAACCCAATAAATATCAAAATGATAACAATATACAAACCATTTTTATATAGGAACTGTGACAAGTTGAAAGTATATTTATAATTTTCAATTCGCTGCTCTGTTTTCTGAGCAAATGTATATTTTGATGTACGCAATAAATCAATTAAATGATACTTATGCATAAATGCATCATGTTTTCTATCTTTAATTTCCTGACACTTTGACTCGTGAGTCATTTTTGAATCATACAATTTATTTTTATATACATATTTTTCATCTTTAATTTCATCTGAATCAGACAATTTGCTTAAAGCATTTTCATGTTCTGTCTTCAATTCAGCGCAAGTCTTTTCATACTTGTTTTTTTCATCAATTTTTTCGCTTTCACAACTAGCTACTACTCTATTGTAATATTGGCTGTTGTAATTCTTTGAAAGATAATCTTCAGCCTGGGCAATAAGTTTTGATACCTTATCTTTATTTGAATTTTCAACTGCTTTTGCCTGTTCTAAAGCCTTCTTATCACTTTCAATAATTTTTGCTTTTTCTTCTTTAGTTAAATTTTTATTTTCTTTTACGATAGCAATATGATTCTTTAAACTTCTGACTTTATCAGAACCATCTGCGCGTAATTCGTCAATCTGACTTTGTATTTTACCTACATATTCATCTATCGGCTTAAGAAGTTTTTCTTCTTCCTCAGCTGAAAGAATAACGCCTTTTTCTGCCATATCAAATACTCCTCTCTTCTACAAATATTTAGCACTAAGTCTTAATAATTCTTCCTGATTTGTTTCTTTTGTATTAACTATTCCTGCAAGATGTCCGTTAGACATAACACCAATACGATTTGTAATTCCTAAAATCTCAGGCATTTCAGATGAAACAACTATTATTGTTTTTCCCTGCTTTGCCATGTTAATTATCAGTTCATAAATTTCGTATTTTGCACCAACATCAATACCTCTTGTAGGGTCATCCATCATAAATACATTTGGTGAACGTTCAAGCCATTTACCAAATATGGCTTTCTGCTGATTTCCTCCTGAAAGATTTGAAATCATATCATCAGGTCCCATACATTTAGTATGCATTACCTTTATTTCTTCTGCAGTTGCACGAACCATATCATCCTTTGACAATGCAATGCCTCTCTTGTAATGGTTCATATTTGCAATCGTTGTATTAAATGTAATGTCACCCTTAAGGAAAAGACCATTCGCTTTTCTTTCTTCTGTTATCAAAGCAAATCCATGATCCATGGCATCTTTAGGCGATGAAAAATTCATTATCTTTCCATCATAAATTACATTACCGGCTGCTCTTGTTCTCATACCAAATATAGTTTCAAGGAGTTCTGTTCGACCGGCTCCTACTAATCCATAAAATCCAAATATTTCACCTTTTCTTATGTCAAATGAAATATTTTGAAGTTTCGGTGCATACTTAGTAGACAAGTTTTCAACTGAGAAAATTACTTCTCCCGGTTCATTATCTACAGGTGGGAATCTGTTATCAAGAGAACGACCAACCATTGCTGATATAAGTTCATTCATGTTTGTATCTTTACTGTCCTTTGTCATTACCAGACTTCCATCTCGTAAAACTGAAATTTGATCACATATTTCAAATATTTCATCCATCTTATGTGAAATATATATTAATGAAATTCCCTGACTCTTTAACTGTCTCATCATTTTAAACAGCTTTTCTACTTCAGGTGCTGTTAATGATGATGTTGGTTCGTCAAGTACTATTACTTTCGAGTTATATGATATAGCCTTTGCAATTTCACACATCTGTCTCTGTGATACAGACATTTTCTTCATTGGCTGTGTCATATTAACTGTAATTCCTAATTTTCTAAATAAATCGGAAGCTTCTTTTTTCATTCTACCTTCGTCAACCACGCCTAATGAGTTCTTAGGATATCTGCCTAAAAACAGGTTGTCAACAACGCTTCTTTCGAGACACTGATTAAGTTCCTGATGAACCATAGCAACTCCATTTTCAAGTGCGTCTTTAGGTCCGGAAAAATTAACTTCCCTGCCATCTAATATTATAGTTCCTTCGTCCTTTTGGTAAGTTCCGAAGAGACACTTCATCATTGTCGATTTGCCTGCTCCATTTTCACCCATAAGGCCCATTATTGATCCCGGTTTAACATTTAAATTAATATGTTTCAGAACCTTATTTCGGCCGAATGATTTACTCATGCCATTAATCGACAAGATGTATTCATTCTTATCTTCCACCATATCTACACTTCCTCTTTCTTTTTTAAAGAAGGGAGGCTTTATCTGCCACCCTTCTTATTAAATTATCCAAACTTACAATTCTATTTTGAAAGAATTGATGTATACGAAGCTGCATTATCTGTTTTAACCATGTTAATTGCAAATGCGTCATATTCGCTTGGGTTACCTAAACGGTTAGTAATATTTGATTCTGTCTGTCCGTCACCACCGATGTAATCTACTTTAAGGTTAAGAAGATCATCGTATTTTTCAAGTAATGGCTGATATGTTGAACTAAGGAAGTTATCTGATGCATTGTAAATGTTAAGCCATACTTTCTTTTCTGCGCTCTTGCCTGAATCAAGCTGATTTGAAACTTTGTCATAAATCTTTGTTGAATCTGTAAAGTCTTTATAGTTATCTGCTGTTACAGCAACGTTTAATGCGTAATATGATCTTTCTTCTTCACTGTATCTGTAATCTTCATCCTTTGTGAGGCAGTTACCTGCATCATCAGGTGTTCCTATACCTGTATCAATATCTACACCATCAAGTGCGTTACGAAGAACTCTAAGTGTAAGATATGCCTGAACGTCTGCATGCTGTGAAATTGTTCCGCCGTATCCTTCTGCTATAGCTGCTACTGCATCACTATTTGCATCGTATCCAAATGTTGGAACCTTGTTATCTTTAGCCCATGCATTAAACATTGACATTCCCATACCATCGTTATTTGAAACAACTACATCAATCTGCTTTCCGAATGAAGCTGTCCATGTTCCAATTGCATTTCCTGCTGTTGCTGCATCCCATGTTGCTCCTGCTGAGTTCTTCATTTCCTGTGATGCTAATTCTCTGATTGTGTATGTCTTTCCGTTAACCTCTAAAGTTGCATCCTTTACAGCCTTTGATGTTCCATCAACATTTGTTCCTGCTGGTGATGAATCAACGCTTCCATCTTTTTCAATTGCAGTTCCAAGTGCTGAACGAACACCACATGTACGAGCGATTGAATCGTTATGTCCGATATCTCCGATTGCAAGAACATAACCGATTACTCCATCTCCGTTTCTATCAATTGTATCGATGTTCTTCTTAATGTAATCAAGTACCATCTGTCCCTGAAGTTCTGCACCCTGGTTAGCATCAAATCCTACATAATATGTATCTTTGTTGAAATTAAGTGCTGTTGTGTCAAGTTCACCTGTTGAACTGTTTGATGGCTGACGGTTAAACCAGCATAATGGTTTATCCTTATTTGCCACTGAACTTGCTGAACCTGAGCTGCTTGAGCCTCCGCCAGATGTTCCACAACCTACCATTGATACTCCGAGCACTGCGGCTACTAAAACTGTTAATAATTTTGACTTTCTCATTAAACATTCCTCCTATTTGTTAATATTGTTGTTTTTTTCCCTGTCTCATTGACTAAATTTATTATAAATTTTATAGTCTTTGAAAAAAATAGAATATTTTTAGATAAATTATCAAAATTTTACTGTTTTTTAATGATTTTTATAGATATTTTTACTAAAATCGTTTTTATTATTGATGGGAGTTTTATGTTATATCACTCAAAAAGGTGCAAATCAATAACTGATTTGCACCTCTTGAAACTATAAATATATTATATTTTAGGATTTTTTCTTAATTATAATAATTAGCAAAATCTACTTTTTCTTCCTGTTAAATATTTTTCTTACCCATGGAATATCCCCTGCCCCTAAAGTACTTCCTGGTCCGCAATACGGACACCTCATTCGTCCTATGTCAGGATTCCATGCATATCTCCTTTTGCATCTTGTACATATTTTATACATCGGTACAATAGTCATATACATCATCTCCATTTGTTATATCAGGCAAAACTTCTCTTATGCCTGTTAAACTTGGCAATCAATAGTTACCTGTTCTGTTCTCATTTTAGTGCTCCTATTCCTTATGCTTTATTACATTTATTAAAATTATTTCTCTGCATTATGTCCGTTTCTTCAAGATTTTTATATTTTTTTAAGCAGCCATATCCTTTTATTACACAATTAAAAATACCTCCTATCCGCTTACTGTATTTGCTATTAAATACAAATAAACATATAGAAGGTATTTTCTAAACACTTTATGAACAAATTTAATTCGGCATAATTACTATGCTAGTATGCATTTAATCGAAATTTATTTTTCCTGAATTTCTTTTCCACTCATACGCTCTATTTCTATTTCAAAAAACTACAATAATTTTTGTTACTTAATTATATATTTCGTACCTCTTCCTTTACCTTCGACCGTTACAATTCCCTTTTGACTCAAATCTTTCAATATCTGTATTGTCTTTGATTTGCCAAATGAAACATACGGAGTAATTTCGCTAATCGGTTTAAGAACTGTCTTGCTTAAAATTTTATATACTGTTCTTTCATCTTCCGTCAAATTCATATTTTCTTCAAAAACAGGAAGCATAATCTTAATTGTATTTTCTGACACTTCAAAATCCGGCTTTCTTAGTCCAGCTTCATATAATTGCTTTATTCTTGTAATTCCGGTTCCAAAAATCTCAACAAATCCAAGTCTATAAAATACATTTGCAAGATTTCTATTTCTTAGAACAGAAAGTTTACCTGACAAATATTCTTCTTCCGTTATCCCTGATGGTAATCCTCCCGGAGAAATAATCTCTATTCTATCATCAAACATCAATACTCTGATTTGTGACTCCACATCCCATACTCTATGAATTAGTGCATTTGCAATTGCTTCTCTAAAAGCTGCTTCCGGAATTTTTTCTATGTTTTTTCGTTCTGCCCCTTGTATTACTTCATATCTATAATAATCTCTGAATACATCCAGTGTCTTATCATACACATCTAAAACAGATATATTATCAAACGTTGCTCTTTTTTGAATAATACTTATATTTTGACCGAACTTAACAATATCAATTCCCGGAAAATGGTTGTTATCTGCCAAGAGTCCCGCTGCATTATTATACCCATTATTATCATCATATAGATTCAATGTTTTTAATGTATCCTTGTTAAAATTATTAATTTGAATGTTTTCTTTTAGCTTTTGATTTAGAATTTCAAACGTTAACATTTGCTCTTTGCACGGCAATTCTTCAAATCTTATATTTTTTCCTTCTAAAATAAGTCTTGAAAACTCTAATGTATCTACTTCTATAGTTGCAGTATCATTTCTTTTATATGCTTTCGATTTATATAAATACGGCTTTTGTACTCCACCTTTTACCGTAAGCTTTATTGTATTATCGCTTTGTATTTCAAGTGTATAGTCTGGTTGAGGCGAAATGCTATCATTAATTTTATTTTCTATGTCCAAACAAGATTGCCTTACATTAGGCATCCCCTTAACATTACCGTTATCGTCTATCCCGAAAAAAATCTCGCCTCCATCATAATTTGAAAAGGCACTAACAGTTTTTAAAAATGTATTTGTAATTGTTTCTTTAAATTCTAATTTTTTTGTTTCATGCATACTACTTGTATCCTTTCCATTTTTATTTATTATATGTAAAAACGCACAAAAAATCAAACGTAAAAAAATACGTTTGATTTTTCGTGCGTTTTTGATTGTTATTCAGAGTCACTGCGTACATAAAATGTAGCTCTTCCGTTTCCTTTTTTTATAAGAACCCCTTCTTCTACTAATTGTTTTAAAGCTAACTCTACTGATTTTTTTCCGTATATTTATATAAATCACGATGTAACTGCAAAATATAATTTGCTCTTATTGGAATGTACTCATAATTCTCATGAATCGTGTTCAGGACATCTCTATATCCAAGAATTTCTTCCTCATCACGATTTTTCGGAGTTGTCTTTTCCTCACATAACTGCCTTAATCTTGTACTTGTAGTCCGTATTCCTTCAATTGCATTCGATGCCTCTGTACTCTGTCGCTTTGCTATTTCAATAAGTTTATCTAACTCTTCCGGTTTCTGCTTAAGATATATTTCCTGTCTTCCCTTATATTCATGAATCTGTGCAACAAGTGAAATTATTTCACTATCCCATTTTTTTCTTTCAACGATGAATAATCAAATTTTCTCATAATCCATCTCCTAATTTGTTATTCATCTCCTAAATTACATTGCATTTTAGGAGATAATTCAATTATTAGGACATAAAATCCTTATATATAGCATTCCTTTTTTTAGAAGGTATATTCTATTTTTTAGAATAATACATAATCACATATTCCTATTTAATTGCCTCGTTCCATTCACTTTCCTTAAAACCTGTTAACACTGTATTTTCTCCAACTATAAGCGGACGCTTCACAAGCATGCCATTAGTTGCTAATAATTGTAACTGCTTATCTTCACTCATTGTAGGCAACTTATCTTTAAGTTTCATCTCTTTATATAGTAATCCGCTGGTATTAAAAAATCTTTTAATTGGCAAACCACTTTTATTAAACCATTCTTTTAATTCATCATATGTTGGATTGTTTTCCACTATATGACGCTCTGTGTATTCCACATTATGTTCGTCCAACCACTTTTTAGCCTTTTTGCAAGTTGAACATTTTGGATAACATATAAATAACATTTTTTTCACCATCCTTTATTAATTTCTTTTAAATATTCTATAAATTTCTTAACTGCCGAATTCAATGTTTTTCTATCCTTCATTGCCAATGTAATCTAGCTTATTTTGCCGATTTTATTATTAATGTCTGCATAATTTATAAAAATTGCACTATATAAACCGGCATTCCAACAGATACCTATAACAAGTGACTGTATATTTCTAAATCTTCGTTCTTAAATACATTAAATATTACCTTTTTGATTCTGTCATCTTTTTTCAAAAATTGCATTACTGTTTCCGTAGCAATTTCAGCAGCCCTCTGCTGTGGGAATCTAAAGACTCCTGTGGACAAGCAACAAAATGCTATTGATTCCACACCTGTATCAGCAGCAAGTTTTAAACATTCTTTATAACAACTTGCAAGCAAATTTTCATCTTCTTGGGTAACTTTCCATTGTATAATAGGTCCCACTGTGTGAAGAACATATTTTGCCGGAAGGTTGTATCCTGATGTAATCTTTGCTTTTCCAGTTTCCTCTTCATGCCCCTGCTTTGCCATAATCTCATACATTTTCAAACGAAGCTCTACTCCTGCATAAGTATGAATAAAATTATCAATACAGGCATGCATAGGTGAAAAGCATCCAAGCATCTGTGAGTTGCAAGCATTTACGATTGCGTCACATTTCAAAGTAGTAATATCTCCCTGCCAGATATATAATCTTGAATCGGATTTCACAGGTGTAAGAGTTGCAACATCTGTGATACCACGCTCTATATTTCTTTCAGTAAGATACTCATCCTGTATTTCCAAAAATTCATGACTTATTGGTCTTGGTGGTCTAACATTCATAAGTGAGCGCAACAAATTCTCCTGTCCCTGCTTATCCGCGGGAATACTCTGTCTACCAAACCTTATTTCTTCTTTCAATAGATACTTAATCAAATATTCTCTTCGCTCATTCTGGTTCATAATACCTGTCCCCTTATATCTGTAATTGCCTTTGCCATATCACCGCCGATACCGATTGCGCGCTTTCCGAAACTTTCCGGTACGACTGCTTCATCCATCTTTCTAAACAGTTCTTCCGCATCATATGTCTTTGGATGACATCCTCTCTGGCATTGTATTTTACCATAATCTCCCTGTGTTGCAAATATTCTGTTTTCATCAAACCCTGCTTTATAAAACTGATGGTCCACATTGATAGTCAGTACAAAATACTCCTTGCTTTTCACAATATCATAAAGTTCGGTATAAAGCGGCAATGCCGGAGGAGCAAAGCTTTCCATCCTGCTCGAAACAAAACATAAATGGACGACATTTTGCCTTTCCATCTCTTCCAACTGTTGCTAAATACTGAACCGGGTTTTTCTGTAAAAATTCTACTACTTTCTGCATTTTATAGTACCTCCTTAAATTATATAAATTGTTTTTACAAAGCTTATATAATGTGCAAAATATCATATACAGCCGGACAAATTTGTAATAAAATATATTTATATAAGCCAAACGTGAAACGATGAATTTTATACAGAGGAAAGTCTTTTTTCCTTCAACAATATTTTATTTATGGAAAGGAACGGTGAATATATGAAAAAAACATCTTTAAAATTACTGCTATTTAGCTTTTGTATGAGTTTTATTATGATAATTCCTACAAATGTAAATGCAGAAGAAATCATTCCGGTCAATATATCTGTAAAATATGGCCAGACAGAAGCCCGAAGAATCTTAGATATGATTAATGAACTGAGAACCAGTCCTACTGACGCATGGGCTTGGGATAAAAC
>NZ_FR878133.1:0-14556 GCF_000434315.1 Eubacterium sp. CAG:156
GAAAGTATTTGGCTCATTGTGCATAACACAAAATGAACGGCACCTTTTACAGCCCCGTTCATTTTATTATAAAGTATATTTTATGTGTTTTTTAGTTAGCTTTTTTCTTTCCAAATTTCTTAGTAAGAACAAACCAAACAGCACCTGTTATACATACTGATGAGTAAGCACCACATACTAAACCTACCATTAATGGTAATGTAAACTCTTTGATTGATGTAACACCCATAATAAATATCATAAATACCATGATAAATGTTGTTACATTTGAGTAAATTGTTCTTGTAAGTGTCTGTGTGATACTTAAGTCAACTAATTCTTCTAAGTCATCTCCACGCTTCATTGATGCCTTATTTTCTCTAATTCTATCGAAAATAACAATTGTAGCATTAATAGAGTAACCTACAATTGTAAGAAGACATGCAATAAATGTTGTTCCTACTGCTACTCTTGATACTGCATAGAATCCAATAACAACAAGTACGTCATGAATTAATGCAATTACAGCTGCTGAAGCAAACTTGATATCCTTAAATCTAATCCAAATGTAAATTAACATACAAATTGTAGCAATGATTGTTGCCCATACAGCATCACTTCTCATTTCTTTACTTACTGTTGCAGAAATCATAGTGTTCTGGAAATTATCCTTGCTGTCTACGGCACCAAATTTTTCAATTAATAATTTTTCAAATGCATCAAATTCATCGCCTTCAAGTTTCTTTGTCTTAATAACGAATTTATTTGAACCAGTTTCCTTCTGTCCCTGAATATCAGATGTTCCTAATGTATCTACAAGTGCAGGTTTAATTTCATCATTAAACTGATCCATTGTATATTCTTTATCAAAGTCAACTGTTACTGAGCTACCACCCTTAAATTCAACGCTTAAGAAGAATGGGTCTTTTCCGGCTGCTGAGTATCCAATCATTGTTGCGAATCCACCAATGATTACAATTATTGAAAGTGCAAAGAATACAACTCTCTTCTTTAAGAAATGAATTGCCTTTCTTGTCTTTTCTTTTCCGTAGAACTTTTCGCCCTGGAATCCTAAATAGTAAAGAATCCATACAAACCACTTAGATACAAATAATGATGTAAATAACTGGAATACAATACTTATAGCTAAAGTCTGAGCAAATCCCTGTACTGTACCTGAACCTCTCCATAAAAGAACTAAAGCTGCGATAAGTGTTGTAATATTTCCATCTACGATAGCTGATTTAGCTTTATCGAAACCAATTGTGATTGCACTCTTAACAGTCTTTCCTGCAGCAATTTCTTCTCTGATTCTGGCATTAATAATAACGTTAGCATCTACTGCCATACCAATACCAAGAATAATACCTGCAATACCAGGTAATGATAATGTTAAGTCAAAAGCGTTTAATGTAAGCATTTCTAACTCAACGAAAACTACCAATGCTAAACTTGCTGCAACACCGGCAATTCTGTAAACTAATAATAAGAATAAAATAATTATTATAAATCCAATGATACCAGCCTTAATTGACTTGCTTAATGCATCAGAACCAAGCTGAGCACTAACAACTTTGTGGCTGATTTCATCTAATGATAAATTCAATGTACCAATTCTGATATTTGAAGCAAGGTTATTAGCTTCATCCATGTCTGCCATACCATCAATCTGTGCCTGTCCACCACTGATTGCTGCCTGAACAGTTGGCGCACTAATTACTTCATTATCGTAAATAATGTATGTAGACTGACCAACATACTGTGATGTCATGTTATAGAACTTTGTTGATCCTTCGTCTGTAAATGTTAATGAAACTACTGCTTCAGATTTTTTAGTTTTGCTGTCAGATGACTGCTGTCCCTGAGCATCTGCAATGTCATCACCTGTTAACCAAATCTGATAGTATCCTGCATAATTTCCATCAGTAAGCTGAACATACTTCTTATTTCCGTTTTCATCTGTTTCTGCTAACTGTTCTTCTGTTAAATCTGTAGAACTCTTTGTACAGAAATATAATGAACCCGGTTTACCTAAACGTTCAACTACTTCATCAGCATCATTTGCACCAGGGATATCAACAGTAATTCTGTCATCCCCTTCTTTGTATGCTGTAGCTTCAGTACTAAACTGGTTAACTCTCTGCTGCATCTTATAAACTGTATCAGATAAATCTGTTGCATCCCACTTTGGATTGTCATCAGATACCTGATATGTAACACTTACACCACCTTTGAGGTCAAGTCCCTGTGTGATGTTTGCCGCTTTACCACTATCCTTGTAAGCTCCGAGCCATTTCCAATTTGGAAGACCAAATAAGACAATGCCTCCAAGACACGCGATAATTACAAGAGATAAGATGGCATAAACTATTCCTCTTGTCTTGTTCATTTTCTTCATTTTATAAAACCTCTTTCTTATTCATCAGCTAACGCTGCTTTTATCATTATAGAGCATTCCACTCTTTTTCTTTGCATTTCACATCCAATGTCATATGCATCATTAATTGTGCCATGGAAATTGTAAGAATTAGCTGCACAACCACCACTGCAATAAAACTTAGCAAAACAATTTTTACATTTTTCTTTAGAATATACATTGCAATTGCCAAATTCTTTTACAATCTCAGGTTTTATAATTCCTTCATCTACATTTCCCATAAGGAAATCTTCATTTCCAACAAATTGGTGACATGGATAGAAATCACCCCATGGCGTTACTGCCAGATATTCCGTTCCCGAACCACATCCTGACAATCTCTTATAAACACAAGGTCCCTGTGTCAAATCAATCATAAAGTGGAAGAAATTAAATCCATTTCCTTTCTTGTATCGATCAATATATTCAAGGGCTAACTTGTCATATTCCTCCATAATCTGTGGAAGATCCTGTTCTCTAATCGAGTATGGGTCTTCTTCCGGTCCGACTACAGGTTCTATTGACATCTGCTTAAATCCTAAATCAGCAAAATGCTTAACATCTTCTGAAAAATCTAAATTATTTCTTGTAAATGTTCCTCTAATATAGTAATTTGTCTGATTTCTGCTTTCTGCTAGTTTCTGGAATTTAGGCACTATCAAATCATAACTGCCTTTTCCTGTTCTAAACGGACGCATTCTGTCGTTTACTTCTTTTCTTCCGTCAAGACTTAATACAACATTAGACATTTCTTTATTTACGAATTCCATTACCTCATCGTTTAACAGAACTCCGTTTGTTGTAAGAGTAAATCTAAATTTCTTGTTATTTGGTTTTTCTAATGAACGACCATACGCAACTAACTGCTTAACTACATCCCAGTTCATCAATGGCTCTCCGCCAAAAAAGTCAACTTCAAGATTAACTCTGTTACCTGAATTAGCAACTAAGAAATCCAAAGCTTTCTTTCCGACTTCAAAACTCATTAATGCTCTTCTTCCATGATATTCACCTTCTTCTGCAAAACAATACTTACATGCAAGGTTGCAATCATGGGCTATGTGAAGGCATAATGCCTTTACAACTGTCTGTCTCTTTTCTTTAAATTTCTCCACAAATGGTTCGTAAATATCTTCAGTAAACAGCTGTCCATCTTCAACGAGTTCCTTTACTTCTGAAATACATTCTCTTATTTCATCCTCATTATATGATGATTTTAATTTAGAAATTATTTCATCAGCAGAATTCTCCTCATATAATGAAATAACATCGTATGTAATGTCGTCTACAACATGAACTGCTCCACTTTCTACGTCTAATACGATATTATAACCATTACTTTTATACTGGTGAATCACTGTATTTTCTCCTCTCCATTTAATGGTATGTCATAATTTTTTAAAGTTTATGCAATAACGCACTATAACAGAGTCGACAAACGTCGGCTCTGTTATAGACATACTTCATTATAAAATTATTTATTTTCGCAAGTCTGATTTCCTACTGTACAGCTAGTCTTGCATGCTGACTGACATGATGTCTGACATTCGCCACATCCACCTTTTTTCATTGTTTCCTTTAATGTTTTTGATGTTAATGTCTTAATATGTTTCATGATATTCCTCCAGTTTATTTATTTTTGTACAATTCAAAAAATATTATAACACATGAATATATTTTTTCAAACTATTTTTTACTATACAGTTAAAACGTTTTTTCATATTGTTTTTCCTACATCACCCTGCCATTCCTCCAAGCATTCCACCTGCTAATGAAGTTATTAAAGCTGGTACTATTTTCACCACACTAGACTCTCCATTATGTGCTATTGCAAATGCCACAATCATTATCATTCCTATATAAATTCCACCTGTCAGCGCTCCCCATAAAAACTTCCTTTTGTTTTTTACTTTTCCTATAATCATCCCACCAATAAATGTAACTATCCCATATACTACCATTACTATTACTTTGTACCCAAAATCACTTACTTTTAATTTGTATGTAATAAACGAAGCCAGCAATATAACAACTGCCGTAAGTACTAATTGTGCAAAAATCACCTTAATTATTGATAAAACTGTTTCTTTCATTCCTTTTTCCAATTTTGCTTTTTACAATTCTATTTCATTATTTATAAAATATGACTATTTGGAATACATTTTTATTTAAAAAGGAAAATATGCGCCATTCTTGACATCAAGTTTAGTATTTTGTACAATATCCTAAATGTACGCATAGAATTATGTACATAAATATTTATTTAATTAAGGAGTGATATTGTGGGACCCAGTGACATAGCTATGCTATGTGTATTATTAGTTTTAATTTTACTATCTGCATTTTTTTCATCTGCAGAAACGGCTTTAACAACAGTTAATAAGATGCGTATTCGTATGTTAGTTGATGATGGCAATAAACGTGCCATTATCCTTGATAAAGTAATAAAGCATCAGTCAAAAATGCTTAGCACCGTTTTAATAGGAAACAACATAGTAAATATAGGTGCCTCTGCTATTTCCACTTTATTTGTACAAAATGTATTTGGAAATATATATGTAAGTATCGGCACGTTCGTTCTTACTTTTGTTGTATTGATTTTTGGTGAAATAATTCCAAAGACAGTTGCCGGTATTCATTCAGAAAATGTAGCACTTTCATATGCAAGAGTTATTTCAATCCTTATGTTTGTTTTAACTCCTATCATTTTTATAATTGATAATTTTTCAAAATTAATTTTAATGATATTACGTGTTGATACGTCATCAAAATCTTCTCATTTTACAGAAGATGAATTAAGAACAATTATGGATGTAAGTCAGGAAGAAGGAATCATCGAGTCCGAAGAATTAGACATGATTAACAATGTGTTTGATTTTGGTGACGCAAGAGCTAAAGACATCATGGTTCCAAAGGTTGACATATCAATGATAAGTACTACTACAACTTACGATGAATTGTTAGATTTAGTTAAACGTGATAAATTTACACGAATTCCTGTTTATAAAGACAGCACTGACAACATAATAGGTGTTATAAATATCAAAGATATGATTATTAATCATGTCACAAAAGATAATTTCAAACTTGAAGAATTAATGCGTGAGCCTTATTATACTTACGCACAAAAAGAACTTAACAATCTTCTTATTGAAATGCGTGATAATGACACAAGTCTATGTATTGTCCTTGATGAATATGGTTTAGCTGAAGGGTTGATTACACTTGAAGATATTATCGAAGAGATTGTTGGTGAAATACGAGACGAATTTGATGAAGACGAAAAACGTGTCATTAGAAAAATAAATGAAAATCAATATATCGTTGAAGGTTCTATCAACCTTGATGATTTAAACGATCAGTTAGGGTTAGATATTGATTCTGAGCATTACGAGTCAATTGGCGGGCTCATAATCGAAAACCTTGAGCGTCTTCCTGATATTGGCGACAGTGTTACTATTGGTAACTGCACATTAAAAGTAGAAAAAATGGATGATAAACGTATCGACTCTGTTCGAATTACAATACATCCTATAAAGAAAGATAACCCTGATGAACAGGAGCAATAAAAAAGTGCCGGGATTTAATCTCCCGGCATTTTCTATTCTATATAATTCCCTTTAAGAGTGTTTCAAAATCTTTAGCCACTTTAGAAGCTACTTCTTTAACCTCTTCATCATTTAATTCCTTATCTGACAAGCCTGCTGCTTTATTTGTTATGCAACTTATACCACACACTTTTATTTGAAGGTAATTTGCAACCATTGCTTCAACTGCTGTACTCATTCCAACTGCATCTGCTCCAAGCTTTTTATACATTTGTATTTCTGCAGGAGTTTCATAATTAGGTCCGGTAGTCTGCAAATAAACACCTTCTTTTAATTCAATATTCTCTCTATCCGCTACGCTTCTAATTACCTGTTGCAATTTTTTATTATATACGCATGACATATCAGGAAATCTTAAGCCAAATCTTTCATCATTTTTTCCAATTAAAGGTGACGGAACAAATGAAGTAATGTGATCTGTAATCATCATAAGATTTCCTACTTCAAAGTTGTCTCCTATACCGCCTGCAGCATTTGTAAGTATTATTTTTTTAGTTCCCATTAATTTCATAAAATATATTGGAGTCACTACTTCTTTCATGCTATATCCTTCATAATAATGAATTCTTCCCTCCATTACTATTACCGCCTTATTATTTATATAGCCAAAAAGCATCCTCCCCTTATGTCCTGTATTTGTCGTTATAGGGAAACCTTCTATCTCACTATACATAATGCTCTTTACATCTTCTATATTATTAGCGAACCCACCTAATCCTGAGCCTAAAATTATGGCCGTTATTTCTTCATTTTTGCAAAATTCTTTTAATGATAGTTTTTCTTTTACCTGTGTACACATTTTTTCTATTGTTTCATAAAATAATTCCATAATATACACCATCCTTCTAAATTAAATAACTACTAAATTATCTCAATCACTATTTTTATCAATTACATCTATTATAAAGACTCAAATTCATTTTTATATTTAAAGGAAATCAGATTTAATTATATCACATTTTCGTTTTTTCACGAACTTTTCCACTAGTTTTTTTTTTACTTTAAAATCTTTTCTATTTTTCTGTATATTTTTGCACTTTTTTACTTGAATATTTTGTCTTATTACATTATCATATTGTGTAGAAAAAAATTGGATAAGGAGGAACTTATGCGACATTTAATTAGTCCTCTGGATTTTTCTGTAGAAGAGCTTGACGATTTACTTGATCTTGCATCTGACATTGAAAAGAACCCAGACAAATATAAAGAAGCCTGCAAAGGTAAAAAAATCGCAACTTTATTCTATGAACCAAGTACAAGAACACGTCTTAGTTTTGAGGCTGCCATGATTAACTTAGGTGGCAGTGTTTTAGGATTTTCTTCAGCTGATTCAAGTTCAGCCTCCAAAGGAGAAAGTGTTTCTGATACTATTCGAATTATTTCATGTTACGCTGATATTTGTGCAATGCGTCATCCTAAAGAAGGTGCTCCTTTAGTTGCAGCATCTAAATCATCTATTCCCGTAATCAACGCAGGTGATGGCGGACATCAGCATCCAACTCAGACTCTCACAGATTTAATGACAATAAGATCCTTAAAAGGACGTTTAAACAATCTCACAATCGGTCTTTGTGGTGACTTAAAATTCGGACGAACAGTTCATTCACTTATAAATGCACTTTTAAGATATGAAAATATATCATTTGTTCTTATCTCACCACCGGAATTACGAGTTCCAGAATATATAAGAGAAAACTTAACAAAAGCCGGTGCACCTTTTAAAGAAGTGACAAAACTTGAAGATGTTATGAGTGACTTAGATATTTTATACATGACACGTGTACAAAAGGAACGTTTCTTTAACGAAGAAGACTATATTAGAATGAAAGACAGTTATATTTTAGATAAAAGAAAAATGGAACTTGCAAAAGATGATATGCTCGTACTTCATCCACTTCCTCGTGTAAATGAAATATCTGTTGAGGTAGATGACGACCCACGTGCTGTATATTTTAAGCAGGTTCAATACGGAGTTTACGTTCGTATGGCTCTTATTCTCACACTTTTGGAGGTGAAAATATGATAAATGTAGACCAGATTAACAACGGATTTGTATTAGACCACATTCAGGCAGGTCGTGCAATGGCAATTTACAAATACCTTGGATTAGACAAATTAGATTATCAGGTTGCCATTATAAAAAATGCACGTAGTGCTGTTATGGGCAAAAAAGATATAATTAAAGTCGAAGGACCTTTAGACATTGTTGATTTTGATGTTTTAGGATTTATCGACCACAATATAACAGTAAATATTATAAAAGACGGTGTTTTAACAGATAAAAAAGAATTACATTTACCTGATTCAATCACAAATGTTCTTCACTGTAAAAACCCTCGTTGCATTACTTCTATCGAGCAGGAATTAAAACACATATTTATATTAACTGATAAAGAAAAAGGATTATACAGTTGTAAATACTGTGAAGAAAAACAGGGAATTCTTTGGGAAAAATTATAATCTATGCAAATTTAAAAAATCAGCCGGGTTGGCTGATTTTTTTATATTAATGAGTAGGACTGTAAGCCGGGTTATGTCATGAATGGTCATCTATCTAGACATATTGTTGCCAATATGTTCAAGCGACCTACCCGAAAGCAAGCGGGCCACTTTATGCTTTCTGTTCAGTCTTGCTTCGAATGGGGTTTACAATGCCCTTTCTGTTACCAAAAAGGCGGTAGTCTCTTACACTGCCCTTTCACCCTTACCGGAGAATATCCGGCGGTCTGCTCTCTGTTGCACTTTCCTGGGAGTCACCTCCACCGGCCGTTAGCCGGCATCCTGCCCTATGAAGCCCGGACTTTCCTCGTCTGCGTCCTTTCGGCAATAGCATCCGCGACCATTTATCCTACTCACAAATAACTACAATATCATAAATCATACTTTAAAGCAACTTCCACCTGTAAATTCCCTAAGCAAAGAATTGTTTGGAACATTCTCATTTGAAGTTCCAACAACATAATCTAAAAACTTAAGAAGTCTTTTTGCTTCTAAATATTCTTCTGCATCTTTTGGCACACTAAACAATGCCGGTTCAGCATACTGCTTAAGTACCGCAAGTTCATAAACTAACGCTGAATTAAATATCGCATCTGCACATTCCTGATATGGGAAAATATTATTTTCCTCTCCTCTTCTTACGCGGTGCCACATTTCTATAGTTGCTGCAGCAGATGTGCCTCTTGTTCTTGCATCCCTTACAATTCTTCTTATAAGACGTAAATCCGTTGTAGGAATTCTATTATGTTCATCTACATTAAGTGGTGTAAGTGCACTTACATAAATTTTAAATTTAGATTCATTTGGCAATGAATATGACATCTTATCATTAAGGCAATGAATTCCTTCTATAACAAGAATATCGTCATCATTAAGTTTCAAATAATCTTTGTGATACTCTCTTTTTCCTGTAACGAAATTAAATTCAGGCATTTCAACCTTTTCACCTTTTAAAAGTCGCTCCATAATCTCGTTAAACAACTTTACATCTAAAGCTTCAATCACTTCATAATCTAACTTTCCATCTTCATCTACCGGAGTATCTTCTCTATTTTTAAAGAAGTTATCAACCGGAATTGGATGTGGCTTTAATCCCTGTGCCATAAGCTGAATTGATAATCTATGTGAAAATGAAGTCTTGCCTGAGGATGAAGGACCTGCTATCATAACAAATTTAACACCCTGTCTATTCGCTATTTCTGTCGCAATGTCAGCAATTTTCTTTTCCTGCAAAGCTTCCTGAACAAGCATAATATTTCCGATTGTTCCATTTGTTATTTTGTCATTTACGGCTCCAATTGTAGGAACCCCCATCATCTCTCCCCACTGTGTAGCTTCCTTTAATACTTCAAATACCTTTTCCTGTGGTTTAAATTCAGGCACCTTATCAGGCTCTTCTTTTGTAGGCATCTGAAGCACAAAACCATTGTCATATTGTATTAATTTAAAATATTTAAGTACTCCTGTTGAATATGTCATATATCCATAATAGTAATCATCGAATCCACCCATATGATATACATTTACACGGGATGATCTTCTGTACTTAAATAAATTTTCCTTGTCATACATTCCAAGTTCTCCGAAAAGCTTAATTGCTTCATCTGTCGACAAGGATTCCTTTGTTATAAGAACATCTTTTTCAACTAAGCCTCTCATTTCAGCTTCAACACTATCAAGCAATTTCTGCGTAACTGTAACTTTTCCATAAATTCGACAAAAATATCCTTTACTTACAGAATACTGTACTGATATTTTGTCTATGTTCTCACCGTCACACACTTTGTAAAATGCTTTCATCATTAAAAATGTCATAGAACGTCTGTAACAGTCATTACCAATCTTAGTATCCGTTGTAATAAACTTAACTTCACAGTCCTCATCAACTTTCTTTGATAATTCACACAAAACTCCATCGCATTCTGCTAAAACAATATCATTTGAATACTGATTTTTAAAATCTTTAGCAATTTCATACAATGTTGTCTTACTTGTATATTCTTTTTCCATAGAACCTACTTTGACTTTAACCATTCAAACCCCTTGCCTTTCTGTTTAACTTGCGTAACCGGCGAATTTCAATGTTTCGTCCTATTACGCTGTCATTACAATCCAAAACATCTAAAATCTGTGTGTATTTTTCATATTCTTTATCAAGGAACTCCTTAAATACATCACTTTGTTTTTCAATCAAACATCTTCCATAAATTAATTCTTCCGGTGAATATTTGTTCTGTTCTCTTCCCGGAACCACCTTCATAATTGTATAATATTTGCCATTATCTTTAACCATTGTTTCATCAATAATTTTCCAATTATTCTCCATCATGTTCTTTCTAACAAAATCCTTATCAGAATGAGGTGATAAAATCATCTCTTTAAGCGTTCCGATAACCGGAGAATTTTTTATAATGTCAATCATAAGTTCTCCACCCATTCCTGCGATAACAACTGACTGAACCATGCCCGGCTCAAGTTTTTCCATTCCATTTGACTGAATTGCTTTAATCTTATCCTGCAATTCTTCCATATGGATATTTTCTGTCGCCCTATCAATTGGGCCCTTATTAATATCCATTGCATATGCTTTCGGTGAGATTTTGTTCTTAGTTAAATAAATTGGAATATATCCATGATCTGTTCCTATGTCTGCCACCACATATCCCGGTGTAACCATGTCTGCAACTGCCTGTAGTCTTTTTGATAATGTCATTTGTACAACTCCTGATTTAATTTAATGTAATGTGTATTTTTCCAAGCTGTGCTTTAGCCTGAATTATATTCTGCATCTCAGAAATATCTGTTGCATTTTTTGCCCTGTCATCAAGGCTTTTCTTTTTTATAAGAATCACTGCATCATTAACTGCTTTTTCCTTTTCCTGCATAGTCAGATTTTGATTTATAAGTGGCGAATTAAACAATGCTGCCACTTTCTTATGCTCATCCTCATCTTGGAAATTGTCAATTATTTTTGCAGGATTTGCTTCATTTTCTTCCATCTGTGCCCAAAAAATGCCTGCCACTCTTTTATAAAAATCATCAGAAAAATCTGAAGGCGAAACATACTTTGCAACACATTCAAAAATATTTTTTTCTTCAATAAGCCAGGTTAACAAAATCTGCTGTGCAAGCACTACTGCCTCTTCCTTTTCTTTATTTCCTGACTTAATTGTTTCTTTTTCTTCTCTTTGTTTCTTTCCAATGTAATTAAGACCTTTCTTCTTGACAAGCTGTCTTAATCCATCTAACGGAATATTAAAAGTTCTGCATACTGATTCAAGATAGTTATTTCTTTCTATCTCATCTTCAAATTCCAAAAGCATATCTGCTACTTTATTATGAAATTCTGTCTTTTCAGATGGATCATATAAATTATATTCGTTCATAAGTGTTCCAACCTGGAATATAAAATAATTAGTAGCCTTCTCTATTCTTTCTTCATACGCTTCAGGTCCTAATGCCTTAATAAACTCATCAGGGTCTTTATAAGGCTTCATGCTTAATACTTTGATTGAAAGTCCGGCTTCTCTTAAAATAGGTATGGCTCTTAAAGCCGCTTTTATTCCCGCTCCATCGCTGTCAAATGTAAGGACAACCTCTTTTGCATATCTCTTAATAAGCGACGCATGACCTGAAGTAAATGATGTTCCAAGTGCAGCTACCGCATTATTAAATCCTGCCTGATGAAGAGATATAACATCCATATATCCCTCACAGATAAGTAAATAACCCTTTCTGCTTGTTCTTGCAATATTAAGTCCATATAAATTACGGCTTTTATCAAAAATCTTTGTTTCCGGAGAATTTAAGTATTTAGGCTTACCATCACCCATAACTCTTCCACCAAAGGCAATAACTTTATTATTTACATCCATAATAGGAAACATTACCCTGTTCCAGAATTTATCATGAACGCCCTTTTCTTCAAATGTAAATAATCCTGTTTCCTTTAAAATGTCATCCTTATATCCTTTGCTTTTCATATATTTATATAATGAATCACTGTATTTATCAGAATATCCAAGTCCAAAACCTGTAATTGTGTTATCTGACAATTCTCTTCCACGCAAATAATGATATGCCAAAGCACCTTTTTCGGATTTAAGCATATAATAATAAAATTTCGCTGCCAAAGTGTTTATTGTTAATATTTGAGATCTTTTATCTGCATTCTCCTTTTCTTCCTTTGACCTGGTAACCTGTGGCAATTCTATTCCTGCTCTGGAAGCTAACATCTGAACTGCTTCTATGAAAGAGTAGTTTTCATATTTCATTACAAATGAAATAACATTTCCTCCTTCACCACATCCGAAACAATAATACATTTGTTTTCCCGGAGAAACAGAAAAAGACGGTGATTTTTCATTATGAAATGGACAAAGTCCAAAATAATTAGCACCTTTCTTCTGTAATTTAACATATTCACTTATTACATCTACTATGTCATTTTGATTTCTTACTTCTTCTATTATTTCATCAGGATAAAACATATTGTTCCTCCACTCATATTAATAAGCATTGCCTCTCCATTTGGTTGGCGGTCATTAGTTAAAAGCATTCATTAGAAACGAACTTCGTTTATTTTGTTAATTTCTATAATTACTAACTGATATTATACAACAAAATCAGCTATGTATCAGATATTTTTTTACAACTTTTTTCATTATAACGATTAAAAATACCATTTCAAAAATTGAAATGGTATTTTTAATCGTTATAATTTTAATCAAAACAAATGCAGTCGATGGGACTTGAACCCACACTTTCTTGCGAAAACATGAACCTGAATCATGCGCGTATACCAATTCCGCCACGACTGCAAAAAGCCTCTTATTTGCTTAACTTTCTTAATTTTCATCCTATATATTACTATCATATTATGCTGGAAATAGCAAGCGTTTTCGCAAATAAGAGAGATGGATTATTTATCATAATTCATTTGAACTTTCCCTAATGCTAAATACATATATTTATACTCTGAATCTACAAATAACCTTTTAATTATTCTTTATTTTTATATTCTTTGTTTCTCTTTGCCTTATGCTCTCATCATAACTGTTTATTTTATTATTTCTTATATTACAATTTGCCCATGCTAAACAATTTATTCCATAACTTTTTGCTTTTTTAATATTACAGTCTTCTATGGTGATGTTTTTATGATAAACAATTCCACCATTATCGCTATATCTATGAGTTCCAATTGCTACTATTACATTATTAAATTTACATTTTTTAATTAAAACTTTAACATTAGGGGTTTGATCGTTTTTAGCCCATATTTTCGAAAAGCCATCCGTAGAATCGTCAGGTGTGTCTATATTAATTGCCTCTCTGTTTTTATTATATCCTTCTGCATTTCTAAATGTGCAATTAAGTATTTTCACATTCTTACTTGCATCTAATTCAATAAAATGACATTCGTTCAGATTTTCAAATGTAATTCCTTTTATAGTAATATTCTGATTATGACACATTGTTACTGCAACAGACTGGTATACGCTATTAGTATTAATAGTAACTTTACCTTTTCCAATCATACTTGAGTCATGTACTCCATTATATTCTTTGCTCCAATTTTTCTTATCATATTTTGCGGCAGGCACAAATTCAAATAAGGTTACTCCTGCATGGAATTTCTTAGTATGTGTATCTGTTGTTTTATTAATTACAACACCATCTTCAAATGTAATTTTGACATTTGACGGAATACAAAGTGTATTTGTAATATTATATGTTCCTTTTTTTACAATTAATTTTCCTCCTCCTGACACCTCAAGTTTTTCAAGATATGAGCGGAACAAATACCAATCTCTTGTATATTTATTCACATAATCAGAACCATATGTAGAATATAAGTGTGAACCTACGTCAATCAATTTGCTTTTCTTTGATATTGTATATACTTTATTTTCTTTTTTTGCGGCCATTACATTATTTTGTGCAAATATTGTAAAAAAGCTCATCATTACAATTAACGTTACATAAATTATCTTTTTACTCATCTTCATAAAATCCTCCAATTCTCGAATCCGCTTCGCTACTTCTCAGTGA
>NZ_FR878134.1:0-17037 GCF_000434315.1 Eubacterium sp. CAG:156
TTCCATATTTGTTATAATACCGTCACTTGGTAGCACAATGGTAATGTCAATTTACACACTTACAGATGCAATTGTAATTGGACAGGGAGTTGGGGCTAACGCCCTTGCGGCACTTGCATCAGGGCTTATGGGCTGTAATGCCGGTGGTGGAAGTTTTGGTGTTAGGGTGGAGTGTAGTGTTTTTGAAAAATATAAAGTATAATACAAAATAATAAATTTCTAGCTAAGGAGCAATTAATGGAAGTGCTGAAGGAACTATTTCTATAAGAGAGATAATTGATTATGTTGAAAAGAAAACAGGTTCCAAAGCAATTATTGACAAAGGAGGGGAAAACGCTCCATATAACAGGGAACCGGAATATAGTATAAATACCGAAAAAGCACAAGCGTTGGGATTTCAGTTTTCGGTACTTCATGATTGGATATATGAACTTTTAGATTATTATATTGAAGTTACCAAATAAAAATTGATAAAACTGAAAAAGGAGATTGACTATGAAAAATTATAATCAAGTTTATGTTAAAAATAGTTTTGATGCAGCAAAAATTTATTGCAAGGCATTTGGAGCAGAGATTACTAGAGCATTTATAAACAAGAACAACACTGCTTATGAACATTGCGAGTTGTCTGTTAATGGAGAAGGTTTTTTGGCATTAGCCGAAGCTTCAAATCCATGTGATATTGATATAGTACATAAGAATAAATGGGAAACCATGACATTTAATGTTTTTGAAATGGGTACTGAGGAGGCAGTTTATAATGCATTTGAAGTTTTGAGTAATGGAGGAGTGATTATTGAATCTATTCATGAACTTCCATGGAGTAGTTGTTGTGCTACTGTTATTGATAAATTTGGAGTGTGTTGGTGGATTTCAATTTGACAAATCGAAATTTGTGGAGGTATTAAAATGTATCATTCATATGTGATGGGAATTGATGATAGTATATTAAGTCTGGAATCAAGGGGCTTTATAATTGATAAAGTAGGAAATAATTATCAGGTATCATTTTCGGAAGATAATGCCAAATATTGGGAAGAATTTATTAAGAAACATTTGGAAGTAGAATATTGGAATGAATATTTAACCGAGGACAAAGTTATTTTTATATTTCATTTACCTGATGGTTTCAGAAGATATGAGGTAAAAGATTACGATAATGATGAAGTGTTAGGTTTATGTGAAAAATTATGTGATTGCAAGTTTGTATCAATTAAGCAAATGTTATCTGACAATTCATTTTATAGAAGTATAATTAGGTAAATTTATGACAGTAGACGAAATAAAAGATTATTGCAGAAGTAAGAAAATGATAACAGAAGAGAATCCATTTGGAGATATACCTATTTGTTTTAAACTTAAGGGGAAGATTTTTGTACAATTATATCCTTATGAATATGATTATAAAATCACATTAAAGTGTACTGTTGATGCTGGTCAGTTTTTCAGAATGGCTTATCCTGAAAAAGTAGTAAGAGGTTATCATTGTCCTCCAGTCCAACAACCGTATTGGAATACAATATTTCTAGACGATTTTCCAGGCGATGTTTTAAAGGATATGATTGATTTGGCATATGATACTGTTTTTTTAAGTTGAGTAAAAAAATGCAAGAAGAGATAAAATCAAATTTATAAATTCGGATTTTAGGAGTAGAATGAATGAGTGAACTAAAAATTATTACAGATATCAGTCAATATAAGGAAAACTTAGAAAGGATTTATGAAGAATCTATAGAGTATTTCATGGAAGTTGAAGGAAGAAGACCGTTGTCGCCATTTGATGATATTCATAGTATTGAACCGGGAATACCACAACAAAATCCAATTCAATGTTATGCTTTTCTATTTGAAGGTCAGATTGTAGGATATAGTTGGGTTATGGAAGATATATCAGATGAATGTTATTATATTTTACATTTTATTATTACTAATAATTTTAGAAGACACAAATTTGGAACTAAAGTACTGAAAGCATTAGACAACATCTATAAGGAAAAGTATGATAAATCAGAATTATTGGTTTCATCAAAAAATTATATTGGATTGAATTTCTGGGTGAAAAATGGCTATACAGAAATAACTAGGGTATTTTCTTCGGAGGAGCAAAATACTATTTCAACAGAGTTAAATTTGAGGAAAAAGATTTGCAGATAAACGGAGGATTGGGGAGAAACAATAAAGTTGAATGTTTGGAGGGAAGAATGATTGCTTTAATTGTAGCCTTTGCAAAAAATCAGGTTATAGGTAATAAGGGATGTATTCCTTGGGAAATTAAAGGTGAACAGAAACGATTTAGAGAACTCACAACGGGAAATGTTGTTATCATGGGACGAAGGTCTTATGAAGAAATCGGGAAACCGTTACCCAACAGAACAACGATTGTGATTTCAAATACGAAAAAATTTGAGGGTGAGAATTGCTTTACTGCAAGAACTTTAGAGGAGGCTATAGAACTAGCCGGAGATAAAGACATATATATTGCTGGAGGAGTGCGGTTATATGAGGAGGTTCTGCCCTTCGTTGAAAAGATGTATATTACTGAAATAAATCTCGATATCGAGGGTGATACATTTTTTCCATACTTTGACCAGGAGAAGTTTGTAAAAGAAGTGAATGAAAAGCATACCGGAGAAATTCCATACACCTATGTAACCTACACAAGAAAATAAGTTGAGATTAAATAAAGTTTACACAAAATAACCGAGTGCACCACTCGGTTATTTTATTGGAAAGTATCTGCTATAAGTCATATTATATAAAGTAGGATTATTGGATATTTGAAATGAGGATGATGAATGGGTAAAGGAATTCCTTGAACGGTTATCGTCTCAGATTGAAAGTTACAGTGGAGAAAACATGATTAGAGAATTGTATAATTAAGAAAAAACAGGTGATTAATTGAAAAAGTGGATACCACAGGCAAGATGGCTTTGGATGATTGGCAGTTCACATATGAAATTAATCTAAAATTATACATAATAGCTATAATTGAATATAATGTAGATTAATATAGCGTTATGTACTACAATCTAATTTGGAAAAAGGAATAAAGAGGAGAGATTATGTTAAAATTATCAAAAGAAGAGAAACACAAGCAATGCTTAAAAGAAATCAAGGCAACGCTTTTGGTAGTGTGCATTTGCTTTTTATGGCATGTAATTACTGCATTTTTATTAAATTCTACCGGATGGACAATATTCCATATGCCGGCATGGTTTGTAGTTTCAGTATTGGGAACAGTAATTATTGCAATAATAGGAGTATTTGTATTGCTTAAATTTGTATTTATAGATTTTTCTTATGATGAGGACGAGGAGAGAGACGAAGATGAACAGTAATCAGATTATAATTTTATCTGTATTTCTTGGATATTTATTATTTAATATTATTGTAAGTTTTGTATACAGTAAAAAAGAAGAAAAGAAATTAAAATCTTCATCCGAAGAGAAGTATTTCATCGGCGGAAGAAATATGAATGGTATTGTGCTTGCAATGACAATTATGGCAACTTATACTTCGGTCAGTTCTTTCATATCAGGACCGGGTGCAGCAGGACTTACATATGGATATGCGCAGGTCTGGTTTGCGGCAATTCAGATTCCGGTTACATTCTTAGTGCTTGGAGTGTTGGGAAATAAGCTTGCACTTGTATCGCGTAGAACAGGAGCTGTAACTGTAGTTGGTTATTTTAAAGCAAGATACAAAAGTGATGTGCTTGTCGTTATTACAAGTCTTGGAATGATTACATTTTTTATTGCGCAAATGATAAGCCAGTTTACAGGTGGAGCAACTCTTGTCGCATCCATAACAGGAATGAATCATGTAACTTCACTTTTGATTTTTGGAACAGTAGTTATTTTATATACAGCAGTTGGTGGATTTAGTGCAGTTGTAATCACAGACACAATTCAGGGAATTGTAATGTGTATCGGAACATTTCTGTTTATATTTTTTGTTTTAAAAACAGGTGGCGGACTTGCTTCGATTGATGCGGGGCTTGCTTCAAATATGGCAAATGTATATGATAATTTATTTTCAAAATACACACCGGGAGCATTGCTTAGTTACTGGGTTTTGGTAGGATTTGGAACATTAGGACTTCCGCAGACAGCCGTTCGTGCAATGGGATTTAAAGACACAAAGAGTATGCACAAAGCAATGTGGATTGGTGTATTAACATGTAGTTTTGTTATTATTGGAATGCATTTGGCAGGAACATGGGCAGGTGCTTTGGTGGATACAGATAATCTTCCAACATCTGATTATTTTATTCCATATATTGTACAGAAAATTATGCCACCGGGAATCGCAGCTATTTTCCTTGCAGCTCCAATGGCTGCTGTAATGTCTACTGCGGATTCGCTATTAATTCTTGCAACGGCTGCAATTGTAAAAGATTTATGGAAAAACTATGTTGTAAAAGATGACCCTGAAAAAAATGCGTCATATGAAAAGCATGTTAAATCTGTAAGTACTATAGTCACAATGTTATTAGGTGCAGTTGTAATGATTCTTACAATTAATCCGCCGGATATTATTTTTATGCTTAATTTGTTTGCATTTGGAGGTCTTGAATGTACATTTTTCTGGCCGCTTGTTGGAGGATTATTCTGGAAAAAAGGAACTAAACAGGCAGCAATATGCAGCAGTATAGGTGCGGTGGCAACTTACATTTTCGCTACAAAGTTTATTAATATTGCCGGAATTAATGCGGTAGTATGGGGGCTTTTGGTTGGAGGAATTTTATACTTTGCAATTGGAGCAGTGACAGGAAGAAAAGGATTAGATGAAGACATTTTGGATAAATGCTTTTAATTGTATTTAAGTTGATAGAAAGTATGTAGCATAAAAATTATGCAATATAACAATAGTTGTGACAAAGGATATACCGGCAGGAGTTATTGCTGTGGGAAATCCATGCAAAGTTAAAAGAAAAATTACAGATAAAGATATGTTTGATACAGTTCAGGAATTGCTCGAAGCAAATTCAAAAGTTGTGCAGAAGAATCCAAGTCATTGTCTTGTGGGAAAATTATTTTGCGAAAGCTGCAAACAGCGTATGGCTCATTCATACAGAGGCAGACCAAAGTATTATTGCAAGACTCGCTATTATGAAAGTGATAACACAGGATGTGTCACATCCGTGTTGGATGAAACATTAGAACAGATAGTGATTGATGAGTTCAATCACATCCAGGAAAATCGAATAGATGCACAGAAGATTTTTCAGGAGCAGGAGGCTCAGAGAATGCTTCGCATCAATCAGTATGAGGATAAAATTCGAGAATTGCATGTTATCAAGAATTCATATGATAGCAAAGTTATGGCATATTATGAAGCTTACAGAGAAGGCACAATGAGCCAGCAGGAATATCTTGATGGAAGAGATTCTTACATCTTGCTACAGGCAAAGGTAGATCAGGATATTAATGATGCGAATGAGAAATTGAAGGAACTCAGAAGAGAAGAAGTTATAGGACTGGAAGTGTTTAGTTTTGAGGGGAATGGAATGAGGTTAAAGGAACTGACTAGAGCACTGATAGAACAGCTGGTAGAGAGGATAGTTGTTGGGGAGGAAATGATAGAAGTTGAGTGGAAGTTTAGAGGGTGAAGTGGTAAAATAGAGAATATAATAAATAATTGGAGAAAGATAAAAATGAAAATTAGCAAAATAAGAATCAAAAATTATAGAGGAATTAAAAATTCTGGATGGATAGAATTTGATAGACTAAATGCAATTGTCGGAAAAATGATGCGGGTAAATCATCTATTCTACATGCTATAAATGATTTCTATAATGAAAGTAAATTGGCAGAAGGAAATAAATATTTTGGAGCAGGTGATGAAGAGACAGAGATAGAAATATGTTTTTATGGCGAAGAATTAATTACAGTTCCAAAAGTTATTTTAGATGAAAATGGATATTTGCATATAAAAAAAACAAGTAGCAATGTTGGAGAGTCATATAAAACTTATATTATAGCAAATGATTTTGGGAAAGCTGATTACAAGAATATGTTTCAACAGACAGCTGCAAAAATGAAAACTATTTTCAAAACTTTTGGAAAAGAAGTTCCCGATATTATTAATAAAGAAAAAATGTTGGAACTATGTTCAGAGATAATATGTTCTGAAGAAAGCTATGTTATTGAAGAACATGAATTGAAAGGTTCAATGTTAAAAGAAATAATTAAACCATTGTATCCACAATTTTCATTATTTTTAGCGGATACTAATTTAGACACTAGCACATCTTCATTTCAAAATCAGTTTAAAAAGATAGTTACAAATGCAATACAAGCACATATAAGTGAGTTTTCAAATTTGCAAAATGAAGTGCAAGAGACACTGATTGGTGAAATTAATAAGATTGGTAATTATATGGAAACGCATTATTCAGGATTAACTGAGTTAAAACCAGATATATCTTACGATTGGCAGAAGTTGGTAAATTTTGAAGTTATAATGAAAGATTCGCAAGGATATGAAGTTAATTTAGCAAATAAAGGAACAGGGATTCAGAGACTTTTTATGGTTTCTTATTTCCAATATTTGGCTGAACAAATATCTGAAAATGAAAATAGTTATATTTTTGTAATTGAAGAACCTGAAACTTTCTTGCATCCAGGAGCTCAGAGAACTTTATTAGATTCTTTAAAACGAATATCAGACATACATCAAGTAATTATTACTACTCACTCACCAGTATTTGCAAGTGAAATTGATAATAAAAACATTATAGTAGCAAAAAAGCATAATGGAGAGTCTAAGTATGAGCAAGGTGATAGTATTTCAGCTGATTTATTAGTAAATGAATTAGGCGTTAGGGCGAGTGACAATATAGTAAATAGTAAGCTATTGGTATTTGTAGAAGGAAGTAATGATGTGAAATTTTGGGATTTTATTTTTAACGCTGTATCTGGACATTCATACGAAGAAGATGGAATTCTTTTTGTTCCTGGTGGTGGTAATGAACTTCACAACATTGCAGAGATGAATTTAATGAGTAAATTGAATAGAAACTTTATAGTTATTGTTGATAAAGACTCAGGTGCAGTAGATTATGAGGATAAACTTCGTAAGCAAAGTAGATTGAAAAATACAGTTGAACAGAAAGGCGGAGAAGTTCTCGTTTTAAGAAAAAGAGAAATTGAAAACTATTATTCTCCACGAATTGTTAAGAAAATTTTGTCGGAGAAAGGATTCGAGGTAGGTGACTTCGAAATAAGCCCGTTTGAAGATGTGAATCAAAAATTTAAGAATATGTTCAATGGGCAAAATATTCAAATGAAATTCAAAAATAATATGGATATATTCGAAAGAATGACATTAGATGATTGGAAGAGCGTAAGTAAATATACGGAGGATAACATTGAACATTTTGAATTTGGAGAAATAGTAGAATTAATTAACAGTAAAATTGATTAAAACATAAAAATGGAGGAAAAAGATTGAGCGAATTAAAAACAATTGAATACAAACGATTTGAAGATATAAAACACATAAGAGAAGATGGTAGCGAATATTGGAGTGCTAGAGAATTAGCAATTGCTTTAGATTATACAAAATGGGAAAATTTTTCTAAGGTGATAGGACGAGCTATGATAGCCTGTGAGAACAGTGGACATAGCGTTTCTGACGATTTTCCTGAGGTCAGGAAAATCGTAGAAGCTGGAGTGGCAAGTAAGCCAAAGAAGGACTATGAACTTTCAAGATATGCTTGTTATTTGATTGTTCAGAATGGTGATCCTAGAAAAGAAGTAATAGCTTTAGGACAAACTTATTTTGCTATACAAACATATAGACAAGAAGTAGCAGATCATTTTAATCAACTAGATGAAGATAAAAGAAGATTAGTTGTTCGTGGAGATATTAAGCAATGGAACCAGTTACTTGCAGAGACAGCACACGATGCAGGTGTAATTACAAATGAAGAATTTGCTATTTTTCAGAACGCTGGATATATGGGATTGTATGGCGGACTTGATGTAGATGATATACATACAAGGAAAGAGCTTGAAGTTGGGCAGAAAATACTTGATTACATGGGAAGCACTGAATTAATTGCAAATCTTTTCAGAATATCGCAAACAGAGGAAAAACTTAGAAAAGATAACATACAAGGAGCAGAAAAAGCAACAAGTGTTCACTATAATGTCGGAAAAGAAGTTAGAACAGCAATAGAAAAGATTGGTGGTACAATGCCAGAGGATTTACCTACTCCCAAAAAGAGCATACAACAGATTGAAAAAGAACAGATGGCAAGGCTTAAAGCAAAAGCGAAAAAGGGTAAAATTATGTTAGACGAATAATAATGGAGTATATATGAAAAAACAAAGAGAAAAAGTAAAAAGTGCAACAGAATTAGAATTTATAAATGAAGTCGCTGATGATTGTATAAGCAAGTTAACTGAAAAAAATAAGGAATATTTAATTGATAATCCATATGCAATTGATTATCATTTTTCATACTGTTTGTATATTAGAAATAATTATATACATAATAAAGATTTCTCTGAGGTACCATTCTGGGCAGAACCTGATCATCTGTCTTCAGAAATAATACAAGCTATTTTCTCAAGATTGATTCCTGAGTATGAATATGGAAATCAATTTGTTGAAAGCATATATGATACAAAGAACTATATTGTTCTTAGAAAAGAGTATAAAAAAGTATATGGAGAATATCCAGATTTTATAATTAAAAAATATGAAGGTAAAATAAAACTTGAGAAAACACATTCGATTTCTGAAATAAGAACTAATGACGATATAGATATTGAACACGAAATAGAAGTTATGGAACGAAATATAGATAAGATTTCTAAAGTTAGAGAAGCATTAATAAGCGAATTGGCAGAGTTAATATGGGAAACAGAAAATATAAAGAAAAGTGCAGAAAAATATGGTATTCCATTTAGTCAAATTGAAAAAGATATAGAAATACTCAAAAATATCTTTTATGAAGAAAATGTGTTTATACCGTTACAAGTTTGTTTTATTCCATACAAGAGAGAAATTGGTAAAGATTACTACATTCAATATAGAAGAATGTTGATTGACAAATTAAAGGGAAATCCAAGTTTAATAGAAAAATTTAATCCAATATACTTTAGAGATAGAGTTTTAGCGAAGTCGGTATTAAAACGTGGTTGGGCACTTAAATATCTAGATATGTACCAGGATGATGAAATAATGGTAAGAACAAGCTTGAAAAACGATGGAACAGCAATTCAATATGCATCTCGAAGATTTCAGCAGGATAGAGAATGGGTGAAGTTTGCAATTGCGAATTCTGAAAATGGAACGATTATGAGCTTGGATTGTATGAAGCCATATAGAAAAGACAGGGAATTAGTTTATCTTGCGTGTAGTTTTCATGGATGGAATTTTAATTTTGTAGATAAAGTATTCAGAGATGATTTTGAATTGGCAAAAATTAGCTTAATGGATAAGGATGCATTAAATTCTATATTTAGCAGTATGAGCAAACGTTTGAGGGGTAATAAAGAATTAGCTATGCTAGATTTGGAGAAAAATATGCCAAGTGTTGAATATTACTCAGCTAAATTGCGAAATGATGATGATATAGCACAAAAACTATTTGAAGTTCATGGAACAAATCCATATGAGTGGTCTTATATGAGTAAAAGGCTACAAAAGAAATATGAAATTGAAGAATGGTAGAATTACTATTATAGATTAAAAACAGCTAATACAACATTAATTTACTTAGAAAAAAATGTCACACCCTTGACACGAGCGGGTACCGGTAAAACTTATGCGTCAGCATTTGCAATGAGAGAACTTGGTTTTAAGAAAGTATTATTTTTAGTTCATCGTGAGCAAATTTTAAAGCAGGCAAAAAGATCTTATGAGAATGTTTTTAGCAATAGAATTACTACAGGCATTCTTTCCGGAAATCATAAAGAAAAAGATGCTGATTATCTTTTCTCAACAGTTCAAACAATGAGTAGAGACTATATTCTTACCGAATTCGAAGAAGATATGTTTGATTGCATTATTATTGATGAAACTCATAAGGCAGGGGCTGAAAGTTATCATAAAATAATTAATCATTTTAAGCCCAAATTGCTTTTAGGGATGACGGCGTCGCCTGAACGTACAGATGGATTTGATATTTACAAATTATTTGGACACAATATCGCAAGTGAGATTAGGCTTCAGGATGCCCTTGAAGATGATTTGTTATGCCCATTCCACTATTTTGGAATTTCAGATTTAGTTATAGATGGAAAAGAAATTGATGAAAAGACAGAATTTAAATATTTGGCAAATGAGCAAAGAGTAGAGCACATAATTAAACAAACCGAATATTTTGGGTATTCAGGAAATAGAGTAAAAGGGCTTATTTTTTGCAGCAGAAAAGAGGAAGCTAAGGCTTTATCAGATGCGTTTAATTATAGAGGCTATAATACAGTTGCACTTTCAGGTGATGATTCACAGGAGAAAAGAGAGGAGGCTATTGAACGATTAGAGATGGAGTGTGAGGTCGATAATTGTGGAAGACCTATAATAAAATCGGAAGTAGTAAAACATAATCAGCCACTCGATTACATTTTTACTGTAGATATTTTTAATGAAGGTGTAGATATACCACAGGTAAATCAGGTCATTATGCTAAGACCTACGCAGTCAGCAATTATATTTGTACAGCAGTTAGGTAGAGGACTTAGAAAAGCGGATAATAAAGAGTATGTAGTTATTCTTGATTTTATTGGTAATTACAGCAACAATTTTTTAATTCCAATTGCGTTGTCAGGAGATAGAACATACAACAAGGACAATGTGCGTAAATACGTGCGTGAAGGATCACGATTGCTTCCGGGGTGTTCAACAATTCATTTTGATGAGATTACGAAAAAGAAAATTTTTGCATCAATTGATAGAATGACTACGACGAAGAAAATGCTTACAGAAAAATATATGCAGGTAAAATTTAAAATTGGTAGAATACCTACTATTATAGATTTCTACAAACTTGGCGAAATTGATCCTATGCTATTTATTAACTATGCAAAAACGTATGATAATTTCCAGCGGGCTGTAGATAAAGATTATACAGTTGTGTTTACAGAAAAAGAAGAGCAGATACTTGCATTTATTTCATCATTGATAATTGATGGTAAGAGACCGCATGAACTCTTGATGTTAAAGATGATGTTAGATGGAAAATCAGTTGCGATAGATTCATTTGCTAAGGAACTTGTAAGCATAGGCGAAAAGTTCAAAGAGGCTGATTATAATTCTGCGGTTCGAATGATGAGTTTAGAATTTGTAGCCGGAGCAGATGCAAATAAATTCGCACAGATAGAATTGCTATCTAAATTAGATTTAAAGTCAGGTCTATTAAAACGTTCACTAGCGTTTTTAGATAAACTTAATAATACGAAATTTAGGGAAGAGATATCAAATCTTTTAGATTATGGGATGATGCGATATAAGGATATGTACGCAAATCATGATGAAAATAATTTAGTGTTATATGGAAAATATTCAAGAAAAGATGTTTGTCGACTTATGAACTGGGATAAAGATGAAAGCTCAACAATGTATGGATATCGTATCAAACACGGAACGTGTCCAATATTTGTTACATACGAAAAGAAGGATGATATTTCTGAAAGCACAAAATATGAAGATCAGTTTATTAATCAGAAGACATTTAGCTGGCTGACTAGAAGTAATGTGGCAATTGATAATAGAGAGAGTCAGGAAATAATAAATTATAAAAATAGTGGATTAAAAATAGTTCTTTTTATAAAGAAGAGTGATGGCGAGGGTACAGATTTTTATTATATGGGTGAAGTTGTGCCTAAGAGCTGGATGCAGAAAACTATAAAGAATAATAAAGGAAAAGAACTTCCAATCATGAATTTTATTTTCGAGTTAGAACATAGTGTAAGAGAAGATATTTATGAGTATCTTACTAACTAAGAAAATTTATGATAAAACATTTTGAAGAAAAATATAAAAATAAGAGGGACGATTTTATTGGGGGCAGTAAAATCGTCTCATTATAAGTAATAAGAAAATAAATTTGTTTACGAAATAGGAGAAAGCTATAAATGAAAATAGTACGAGTAGTTGCAGCAGTTATAAAATCTATAAATGAAAAAGGACAAACAATTATATTTGCAACACAGCGTGGATATGGAGATATGAAAGATGGTTGGGAATTCCCCGGCGGAAAAATAGAACCGAGGGAAACCCCGCAGGAAGCTTTGAAAAGAGAAATAATGGAGGAAATCGAAACAGAAATTGAAGTAGGTGAATTGATTGATACTGTAGAATATGATTATGAAACATTTCACCTTTCAATGGATTGCTTTTGGTGTAATATTAAACAAGGAAAGCCAATTCTCAAAGAACATGAAGCTGCAAAATGGCTTACAAAAGGACAATTATATGATGTAGATTGGCTACCGGCAGATGTAACGTTGATAGATAAAATAAAGAAAAACATTTGAGATATAGAAGCGTAAAAAATGTTTCAAAATGATATTTTGATTTAAAATGAAACGTTGCTATATATCATAATTAATATTATAATAAATAGATAAAAACGTTACAGAGATATGTTTGAGAGGTTACATAAATGAAGCAATTATTAATGGGGAATGAAGCAATAGCTATGGGTGCGATAAGAGCCGGAGTTAATTTAGTTTGTGGATATCCGGGAACACCCTCTACAGAGGTTTTAGAAACAGCAGCAAAGAAAAATGACGGTTCATATTATATTGAATGGTCAGTAAATGAAAAGGCAGCTCTTGAGGTTGCAGCAGGCGCATCGTATGCAGGTGCAAGAACACTGGTTACAATGAAGCAGGTAGGACTAAATGTTGCATCTGATCCTATCATGAGTTTATCTTATGTAGGAATTAAAGGTGGAATGGTAGTTTTAGTAGCAGATGATCCGGGACCGATATCCTCTCAGACAGAACAGGATACAAGAGAATTTGGCATTTTTTCAAAAATACCGGTATTCGATCCATCAACACCGCAGGAAGCTTATTTGATGATGGCAGATGCTTTTGAAATGTCAGAAAAATATAACACACCTGTAATTTTCAGACCTACAACAAGAGTATGCCATGGATGTGCGGATATTGAAATTTTAGAAAATATAAAAAGAGAGCCACCGGAGGGATTTATAAAAGATACTCAGAAATGGGTTATTTTCCCAAGAACATCTTACCTCAACCATATTAGGATAGAGGAAAGAAATGCAAAACTTACACATGTACTTTCTGCAGATAGTACAGATGAATTGGATTTATCAAAATGGAACAAAATTCATCTTTGTGAAGATAGTAGGAAGGCAGTTGTATCAGGCGGAGTTTCAAGAAAATACGTTCAGGAATACTTAGATTATGACAAGGCAGGATTTTTGGAAATAGGAATTTCATATCCTTTTCCGGAACAACTTGTTGCAAGATTTTTAGAGGGAGTGGATGAAGTTCTTGTAATAGAAGAATTAAGTCCGTTTATAGAAAGAGAAATCACATACGTATGTGGAAAATATAATATTAAATGTAAGGTGTTAGGAAAACTTACAAAAGATGTACAGTGCGCAGGAGAAAATACTGCAAAATCAGTAAGAGAACAGCTTACTAAATTTGGAGTTGCAAAAGATATAGATGACGAAACACTTAAGGAAGTAGGCGAAAAACCGGAATTACCTGTAAGACCACCGGTACTCTGTGCAGGATGCCCACATAGAGCTTCATTTTATGCCGTAAAACAGGCAATGAAAGAAAAAGAAGCAGTATTTTGTGGTGACATAGGTTGCTACACACTTGGAAATGCAAAGCCATTGGATATGACTGATACATGTCTTTGCATGGGAGCGGATGTAACAATAGCGCAGGGGCTTCATAGGATTGAACCTGAGAAAGTGCATTTTTCATTTATTGGCGATTCAACATTTTTCGCATCAGGAATTACAGGAGTGGTAAATGCTGTATATAATGAGACAGACATAGTCCTTATTGTGTTAGATAATTCTACTACAGCAATGACAGGACACCAGCCACATCCGGGAACCGGTGTTACAATGATGGACATGGTTAAGAAAAAAGATACTAATCCAAAGGATGAAATAACTCATAAGATTTCTATTGAAGCTGTTTTAAAAGCAGTAGGAGTTGTAAGTGTTGAAAAAGTAAATCCATTTGAACTTGATAAAGCAATAGACGCGGTTAAGAGAGCGGCACAGATGAAAGGCGTTAAGGCAATTATATTTAAGAGTCCATGTATTGCTGTGAATAAGCCTAAAAAGGCTTATACCGTAAGCGAAAAATGTATTAAATGTAAGAAATGCATTAATGAAATAGGTTGTCCTGCAGTGACAAATATAGATGGAAAAATTGAAATAGATTCATCATTATGCTTTGGTTGCGGATTATGCAGTCATATTTGTCCGGTTCATGCTATTGAGCAGTAGAACTGTTGACAAAATAATTGCCGGAAATCGAAGATTACAAATAATATGCATGAAAGGTTTGGTATAAATATGAATTGTTTACTTTGCGGAGTTGGTGGACAGGGCACAGTTTTAGCGTCAAAATTACTTGCACAGGCTGCAATTGATAAAGGGATAAGTGTAAAAACAGCAGAAACAATTGGAATGGCCCAGCGTGGAGGTAGCGTTGTAAGCCATGTAAGAATAGGAAATGAAATAAAAGCTCCAATGATTCCTGAGGGAGAAGCGGATATAATTATCGGATTTGAACCGGGTGAAGTTGTAAGAAATTTAAATTATTTAAAAGAGGGAGGTACAGTTGTTGTAAATACAAAGCCGGTAATGCCAACAACTGCAAGTCTTGGACTTCACTATGATGGTAAAGAGATGATAGAATATTTACAAAAGCAAAATATTAATCTTATTGCTGTGGACGGAGAAAAGATTTGTAAAGAGTTAGGAAGCTCGAAGGCTTTAAATGTTGTACTACTTGGAGCAGCAGCCAATAGTAATGAATTAGGAATAACAAAAGAGGAAATTAAAAAAGCTATAGAAACAAAACTTAATCCGAAATTCCTTGAAATGAACATTAAAGCACTTATGGCAACAAACTAGTATATAAGTCTAAAAGACTTTTTATAAATTATGGACAAATGAAGAGGCATTTGTCACAAATACATAGAGGAGAAGAAAAGGTTAGAAGAAATAAAAAAGAAAGGAAAAACAATGCAAATCATTCTTTTAATCTTGGATTTGCGCCTTTCAAACACATGAAAATGCATAGTTGAAAGGCTAGGTATAAATTATGAAAATGAAAGAAGAGCAGTTTGAACTAATTAAAGCACAGTTGAAAAAACTTACAAGTCAGGATTGCTTTTACCAGAAAAAATTGGAGGGTATTAATGTAGATGATATTAAGTCTCAGGAGGATTTTGAGAAACTCCCATTTACATGGAAGGGAGATTTAAGAGAAGCTTATCCGTTGGGACTTCGTGCAGTGCCTGAAGAAGAAATTGTAAGAATACATTCATCTTCAGGTACAACAGGTATACCTGTTATTATTCCATATACAAAAAAAGATATTGATGATTGGGCAACAATGTTTTCACGTTGCTATAAAATGGCAGGAGTAACTAATAAAGATAGAATTCATATTACACCAGGTTACGGATTATGGACCGCCGGAATAGGATTTCAAAATGGTGCTGAAAAGCTTGGAGCAATGACTATTCCTATGGGTCCGGGAAATACAGATAAACAGCTTAGAATGATGGTTGACATGGAATCTACAGTTCTATGCGCAACATCATCATATGCGTTGTTACTTGCGGAAGAAATTGCCAAGAGAGGTATTGGAGATAAGATTAAACTTAAAAAAGGAATAATTGGTTCTGAACGCTGGGGAGACAAGATGAGAAAAAGAATTGCAAATGAACTTGGCGTTAAGCTTTATGATATTTATGGACTTACAGAAGTCTATGGTCCTGGAATTGCAATCAGTTGTGAACATGAATGTGGAATGCATTATTGGGATGATTATGTCTATATAGAAATTGTTGACCCTAAGACAGGAAAAAATCTTCCTGATGGAGAAATTGGAGAAATAGTTATTACAACATTACATAAAGAAGGGGCCCCACTTATCAGATATCGTACACATGATCTTTCAAGAATTATTCCGGGAGAATGCCCATGTGGTTCTAAATATCCAAGAATCGATGTTATTTTAGGAAGAACAGATGATATGGTTAAAGTAAAAGGTGTAAATATCTTCCCATCACAGATAGAAGAAATGTTAAAAGGCATTAATGGGGCGTCAAGTGAATATCAGGTTATGATAGATCATTTGAATGGAAAAGATATTCTTACATTATTTGTTGAAATAAAGGACGATGCAAATGCTTATGAAATGGAACATGAAATTGGAGCAGCATTCAAGGCTAAAATAGGTATCGCAGCAATAATTAAGCCTGTTGCAATTGGCGATCTTCCAAGAAGTGAGAAAAAATCAACAAGAATTTATGACAACAGATACTAAATTGTGATTTAGAAAGTGATAAATCAATGGAATTAAGAGTTTTGCGGTATTTTTTTTCAGACAAATATTCAGGCGAAAGATATATTAAATATGATAGAAGAAGAGTATGGAGCATCAAAATATGGTTCAGTAAAATACAATTTGAATGAACTATATTGGATAGGATATCTGTATCGGTACTTTTCATACACTTATAATATGTCATCAATACAAGTGTACAAGATTGTAAAGCCAAAAGAGTTACGAGGATTGTATTTACCATATCACACATTAGATCCAAGTCAGGCAATAGAAAGAATATTAGGATCAAAGAATCTATTATTAGATGAAAAAAAGAATTAGAGAGACAGTACGAAATATTCAAAAGAATCCGAAATGAAAATTAAAGTAAAAATTACAACTTGTTAAATCTAAACAATACGTAATTTTTATTTTATCTACCTTAAAGCATAAATTACAAAAGAAATAGAATTTTCTAACCACAGCCGGCAGAAATTTTCATAAGCAAACGATA
>NZ_FR878135.1:0-16375 GCF_000434315.1 Eubacterium sp. CAG:156
AAATTAGTTTTTTATACAAATTTATTTTGATAAATTTTATTTAATAAGTCTTATAAAATTAAACGAAATAATTGTTTATATTAATTTTTTTTAGTAAATAAATGGGCATCAAGGTTTCATCCTATCTGCCCATTTATTTTTTGATTTTATTATTTTTCCTGTTTATTTACCACTTTTTCTAAAAGAAGCCCTGCCATAAACCACAAAGGTGCATAATCTAGGCGCACAACTCCCTTTATGTTATATTTACATTTGCTATAATTCCATGGGCAGCAGTTCTTTCGTTGTAATATCGTTCCCGAAATAAATTCCACGAAGTAAATTCCAGCCATATAAATAAATCCCCTAAATATCATATTAAATTTTCTAATTTTTCTACTTAGCGGTTTAATAACTGCACCTAGTCCATATATTGGGAACATCCATATTGAGGTCTTTCCCATCATTTTTCTGTCATGATTCTTTATTCCCATTATGGACGTCCAAACGACCTCCATACACCAACCTGCTATTCCACACTTTAAAAAATTTCTGATCATCATGTTTGTAGTATTAGCAAATAAGACTCTATCTATTCAAGTAATCATTCCATCTTGCATTAGACTCTTCCAAATCATGTTTCATCATAATTCTATTTCTATCGCTAAGTATTGCCAACATTTCATCTACTATCTCCTCAAGCGGAAGTTTATCATAATGCGACAGATAACCTATCATACGCTGTGCTGTCCAATCAGTGTTTAAGTTTTTTGTGATTTGGTCACAAAATTCTTCCGGATATCCACGCTTTAACAACATATAATATAGTTCAATACTCTTTTCTGATTTTGATTTCATATGTTTGTCACCTCTTCATAAAGTTTTATTACATTCATTACTTCTTAAGTGCAGGTATATCTATCTGGGTTTCTTCACCATTCATATCAACATTAAAAACATATACCGGCTGATAATATCCTTTTGTGTCAGTAAAATAATCTACACCCACATTTTTTACTTTAACATCAAGTTCTTCATTTGAATAATAATTAAACTTTCCTTCTTTAATCATATCATAAGCATCCCTTAATGAAATACATTTCACATCTTTTAACTTCTTACATTTAACTATATTATAATTTATATCTCCTATCTTATCTCCCTGATAGCAAGTTGCTTCAATTGTTCCATTATACATAATTTCATCTTCAATAATTTTATCTGCACTAAGAGAATATATTCCGTCACCTTTATTTTCAAATGTACAACCTGCCGGAATATAAACACCATAATCTTTTAACATTTCTCTAAGTTTATCTTCCGTTACCTGCGAGTCAGTTTTTGTCGTTCCATCCTCTTCTTCATCATCAAAATATATACTGAAATCCGTATATGTATATGTACCATCTATATATTCAACAGATACATTACCTATTTCTCCATGATAAATAGCTGTTTCGTCATACAAATCTGTCAAAGAATCATCCAATTTATCTCCAACATTTTCCAAAAATTCTTTGGCAAATTGTTTCGATTTTTCTTTATTTGTACCTTCAACCATATAAACAGGATATGTTGCTTTTTCATTGCTTAACTTTTCATTTGTCGATACATTTTTTACATTTGCTTTTGTAATATAATTTAGGTTCAAATTTCCAAATTCCTGTGAATTATATATTCCAAATATTGTACCAAACATTATAATCGTGCCAAATAAAGGAACAAAACTAAATATTACTTTTTTAATTCCACTCTTATTTCCTTTATTGCATGCATAAATATAAGCTATTAAAACATAAAAACCATATCCAATCATTGCTCCTAACAAATTGTTGAACACATCGTCACATTCAAATACGCCTCTTCCTGTAATAAGCTGCACACTTTCAATTAAGACTGTAAAAATTAACCCACAGACATATGTAACCCACCAGTATTTTGCCTTTTTAATTCCAAACGGAAGCAAAAGACCAAATGGAATAAACATACAAATGTTTAGAATAATGTTTCTCCATTCAATAGCCGAGAAATTATTCCATGCTGATTTATAAGAATAAAATAAAGGAATTATATTTTTTCTGAATCCCATTGTTGAAATTCTATCAAGCATAGTTGCCATCAACACAACAGCTAAATAAACTCCAAATATAATTAACCATATTACACTATTCTTATTTATTTGCTTTTTGCCATTTAAAATCTTCTTATACACTATAAAATAACCAACAGCTATAATAATTGCTAATATGGCAACTATAACAATCCCTGCAACCAGATATTCTTTTGCCTTTGATATTAAATCAATCACTCTCATTTTTTGTTACCTCCATACATTTTCCTAAAAAAATAAGTCTATGGCATCATTCTACCATAGACTTATTATAAAAATACATTTATTAATAAATCTTAAATATTTATAAGCAAAAATTATTTATATAAAGGATACTTATCTGTAAGTCCTTTAACAATTTCTTTTGCTTTTTCCTGATTTGCATTAGCATCGTCTGCAATCAAAGTCATTGCCTGTGCAACTAAATCCATATCTGAAGTATCTAAGCCTCTTGTTGTAATTGCAGGTGTTCCAATACGTACACCACTTGTAATACCAGGTTTCTGTGGGTCATTTGGTATTGCATTCTTGTTACATGTAATATTTGCAGCATCTAATGCGATTTCAAATTCCTTACCTGTAATATTCTTGCTTCTTAAATCAACAAGCATTAAATGATTATCTGTACCACCTGAAACAAGGTCAAATCCTCTGCTTGTTAAACCATTAGCTAAAGCTGATGCATTATCAACAATGTTCTTAGCATATTCTTTAAATGATGGGTCTAATGCTTCCTTGAAACATACTGCCTTACCTGCTATTACATGCATTAAAGGGCCACCCTGAATTCCTGGGAAAATTGCCTTATTTAATTTATGTTCTGTAGCAAATTCTTCACTTGATAAAATTAATCCACCTCTTGGTCCACGAAGTGTCTTATGAGTTGTAGTTGTTGTTACATGAGCATATGGAATTGGGCTCATATGTTGTCCACCTGCAACTAGACCTGCGATGTGTGCCATATCTACCATTAAATATGCACCTACTTCATCTGCAATTTCTCTAAATTTCTTAAAATCAATTGCTCTTGGGTAAGCACTTGCACCTGCAACAATAAGCTTTGGCTTTGCTTCCTTAGCAATCTTTAATACTTCATCATAATCTATGTAGCCTTCGTCATTTACACCGTAAGGAACAATATTAAAATATGTTCCTGATACATTAACCTTACTTCCATGTGTTAAATGTCCGCCTGCATCAAGACTCATTCCCATTACTGTATCGCCCGGTTTTACAAGTGCAAAGAATACTGCAAAGTTAGCCTGTGCTCCTGAATGTGGCTGAACATTAGCATATGTACATCCAAATAACTTCTTTGCTCTTTCAATTGCAAGTGTTTCTACGATATCAACATACTCGCATCCACCATAATATCTTTTTCCCGGGTATCCTTCTGCGTATTTATTTGTAAGCTGACTACCCATTGCTGCCATAACTGCTTTACTAACAATATTTTCAGATGCAATAAGCTCCAAATGGCTCTGCTGTCTGTCATTTTCCTGAGCAATAGCTGCTGCAACTTCCGGATCAACTTTCTGTACTTCTTCAAATGTAAACATAATCTTACCTCCTAATTTTGTCGAACTAATAACACTTTATCACATTAAAGCCAAATTTAAAACCATTTTTAAAAAATTGTTATTTTTTTAACTAACAAATGTAAAGTTTAATGTTAATAGTTATCTTTCCTGTTTATTTATTTTTAATTACAAAAATACCCACAGTTTCATTACTAACATCAAATTTTGGTTTGTCTTAGCAGTTCCATTAGTTTTCAACTATGGGTATTTTAATAAACAATCCATTGAACGCTACTGACCTGCTTCTTCATCCTCGCTTTCGCTGTAGCAATTATTTAGGATTTTTTTTATGCATTGATTTATTTCATTTCTTTCTTTACATTCTGCCTTCTTTTTTCCTTCACATTTAGGTGGCTCTAATTCTAATGGTTTAACATTCTGAAGTAGCAAATCACCCTCTACAAATTTTAGACATGGATTACTTTCAGCTTCATGTGTATTCATTTTAGGTGGTATAGTTTTTCCAATTGTATTAAATTTATATGCTTCATAGTATACAGTTCTCAAATATAATGTTATGCCTGCTGACATTGTACCTGTTGCCGGATCAAACTCCATAACTTTAGCAACTGCATTCATATTAATTCCATTTTCCACTGTATTATAATACATATTAAATCCTACATAATTAATAAAATATTCATTATAATTATTATAAACAGAGGATGCTCCATACGGTGCATACATATCTACTGTTACACTCCTTGGATTTGTATCAGGATCGTAATTCGTAGTTCCTACAGCTGGAAGATATACAGCCTCTAGTGGTACTGTAGCAAGATATTTTTTGCAACTGTCAAATAATCTTACATTAAACACAACTCTTAAATCCGTTAATTTTACCCTTAAGCAATTTGCTCTTCCCGGTATTGTAGTTACAGTTGAAAATACAGGTGGATTTCCCATCTCCTGCTGTTCTTCTTCTGTATACTCAATATTTTCTTCTTCTCCTGTTAAAAATCCTTTTCCTGAGTATATTTTTATATTTGCAACTAATAATTGAACATAACTTGTTGTAGGATATTGAGTCAAAATATTCTGCGGAATAGTTATCGTTCTACAGAGGTTAATTCCTACTTCATCATATATTATAGGAGCAAACACAGATAATTCTTCCGGCTCCCCGCAAGATGGTCTGATGCAAACATCACACTCTCTTTTACAACAGTTACAGCACTCATCGCAATCCATCACCTTGTACTCTGACATATTGTATCTCCATATTTTGTTTACTTTATTTTATGCCAAAATATTCATAATGTTCATTTTCAAGAATATATTTTATTACATAATTGTGGGAGATGAAATAACTATTGAAAGAACGCTCTCGCTGCTTGTCACTCGCAGCAGTTCTAAATTTCCAAATATATTTTGCTATTAGGACTTTTAGTCCTAATCAAAATATATCTGTCAATTTGAACCGGCGGTGACAAATGCTCTTTCTTATAGTTATTTCATCTCCCACAATAGTGATTTAAAAGATATTAAAAGGAGTATTTGTATGTATAAAATTACACAATTAGAATCCGGACAACCGGTTATATTTTATTTAGAAAATGAAAAAGTTACTATGTACTCAATTAATTCAGGAAGAATCCGAAATCACGGAATTATTTTTACTGATGTAGAGTCTGATTTTGATATTTGTTCTGAATTAAAACTCGTTTATTAAATATCATTAAGCAATCAGGCTGTTATTTCTTCAATGGAAAATCTTAATATACGTGAAGATTATATCATTGAAGGGAATCCGCAAAGCCAGGCTACTGAAAATACTAATTTTAAATTTGTAGAATTTTATAACTTCCTCAATATTTTCTATTGTAGTCATAATTTAAAAGACAGTCATTTTTCCATAAGATTAAGTAGATTTTCTACATATGCAAAAGATTTTACATTACTAAAATCAGACAAAATAATTTCTCATTTTAATGTATTTTCATATGATTCTTTAATATATTTATTTGTATTTTATTCTTCACAGGATTTTGATATATACAGTATTAATTCTGATTATTCTATTGTAAATTTATCATCTAAACAGTATAATTCTTCTAATCCGGACTCAAAATCTAAAATGACAAAACAACACAATGAGGAATTAGAAAAATTACAGGCTTATTTCAACCAAATATTAGATGATAAAGATTCAGAAATTGAAAATTTAAAAGAAATTCAGACTAATATCACTAATCAATACAATGAATTGTCTGATTATACCGGAAAACTTCAAGACGAAGTAAGAAAGCTTCGCTGCAACTATTAATATTTATTTACAGAAAGTGAGATACCTATGAAATATGAATTACTTATTTTGTATTTATTGATAATAAATATTTCAGCATTTATTCTTTATAGAATTGATAAACAGAAGGCTATAAAGCATAAATTTAGAATAAGTGAAAACACTTTAATTTTTTCTGCATTTATTGGTGGCTCGGTGGGTGCATTTCTTGGAATGCAGTTTTTCAGGCATAAAACAAAGCACCCCAAATTCATTATTGGAGTGCCTGTTTGTTTTATTATAAATGTTATTATCATTCTGTATATTTTAGGAATAATTGAATTCTAATATACTTTCTTATAAAAATTCAAATTAATATTCAAAAGACATCAGTATAATTAAACACTATAACATTAATTCTTACTGTTCTTTTTCTTTCAAATCTAATTTAATCTGAAGTTCCTGTAACTGAACATCATCAACTACATTTGGTGCATCTGTCATAAGACATGATGCATCTTTTACTTTAGGGAAAGCGATAACTTCACGAATATTATCTTCTCCTGCCATATGCATTACAAGTCTGTCTAATCCATAAGCAAGTCCTGCGTGTGGAGGTACACCGTATTTAAATGCAGTCAATAAGAAACCAAATTTTTCATTTGCCTGTTCAGGTGTAAATCCAAGTGCTTCAAACATCTTAGCCTGTACATCTGCCTGATGAATTCTCACACTACCGCCACCTAATTCTGTACCATTTAATACAATATCATAAGCTTTCGCACGAACACGTCCCGGATCAGAAATCAAATACTGAATATCTTCTTCCATAGGCATTGTAAATGGATGATGCATTGCAAGGAATCTTCCCTGTTCATCTGACCATTCAAACTGTGGAAATTCTGTAATCCATAAGAAGTTCCATTTTCCTTCAGGAATTATATCCATCTGTTTTGCAAGTTCAAGTCTTAATGCTCCAAGAGAATCCCATACAACTTTATTCTTATCTGCAGCAAATAACAATAAATCTCCAGGTTCTCCACCCATAGCGGCAATAAGATTATTCATTTCTTCTTCTGTCATAAATTTAGCAAATGAAGATTTAATTGTTCCATCTTCATGCATTGCAATATAGGCAAGACCTTTTGCGCCATAAGTCTTTACAAATTCAACAAGGGCATCAATTTTCTTTCTTGCCATTTCACCCTGTCCTTTAGCATTTAAACCACGAACAGTTCCACCATTTGCTACTGCTCCTGAAAATACACCAAATCCGCAATCCTTAACAACGTCAGTAACATTGATAAGTTCCATTCCAAAACGTGTATCAGGCTTATCTGAACCGTATCTGTCCATTGCTTCCTGCCATGTCATTCTTGGAAGTGGCAATGTAACATCTACTCCTAATACTTCTTTCCATAATGCCTGAAGCATTCTTTCATTAACATCTAAAATATCATCTACATCAACAAATGATAATTCCATATCAAGCTGTGTAAATTCAGGCTGCCTGTCTGCTCTTAAATCTTCATCTCTAAAGCATTTTGCTACCTGAAAATATCTATCACATCCTGAACACATAAGAAGCTGTTTTAATACCTGTGGTGACTGAGGAAGTGCATAAAATGTTCCCGGATGAACACGGCTAGGCACTAAGTAATCTCTCGCACCTTCTGGTGTACTTCTGTTAAGAATAGGTGTCTCAATTTCAAGAAATCCTTCATTTGCCATAAACTTTCTAACAAATGTTGTTACATCTGATCTTAACTTAAGATTTTTCTGTAAATGAGGTTTTCTTAAATCAAGATATCTATATTTAAGTCTTAATTCATCTTTTGTATTTGCATCATCATCTACCGGAATTGGGGGTGTCTCTGATTCAGATAAAATTCTTAAACTTGTAACATTTATTTCAATATCACCTGTTTCCATAGATTCATTAACTGAACCTGCTCTCTTATTTACAGTTCCTACAGCAGCAATTACGAATTCGTTTCTTAATTTTCCTGCTTTTTCAAATACTTCTTTGTCATTATCATCAAATACAAGCTGAAGAAGACCTGAACGGTCTCTTAAATCTACGAAAATAAGACTTCCTAAATTTCTTTTCTTCTGAACCCAGCCCATAACTGTAACTGTTTCACCAATATTTTTGTTTGATACTTCTGTACATCTGTGACTTCTATGAAGTCCCTGCATTGATTCTGCCATGACTCTCCTCCTATTTTTCTTTATGCTAAAGGATTTTTATAAAATTCTTTAAATTCATTATATCCCTGTTCTTCTAACTGACTCTTCTGGAATTTTTTGTTCTTATTCATTCTTGCAACAAGAACCTGATTTCCTGTTTTTCTTTCTTCCTGTGCTTTAGCGATTACTTCACATAATCTTTCACCATTAACACCTTTTTCTATTAAATAAGCTACCTTCTTATTCTCTGTTGGAACTTTAAATCCCTGTTCCATTAACAATAAAACGATTCTTTCAAATCCAATAGAAAATCCACACGCAGGAACATCTCTTCCTGTAAAATTACCAACCATCTTATCGTAACGTCCACCGCCACCGCAGCTTCCGCCAAATTCAGGGATTGCAATTTCAAATATTGTTCCTGTATAATATGACATTCCTCTAACCAATGTTGGATCAAATACTATTTCAAATTCTGAAGCTTTAGTAGCTCTTACACTATCAATAATTTCTTCCATCCACTGCTTTACGTCATCGTCCATAAATCCGTCTAATTTTTCTGCTAAATAAGTAACCGGATTTTCTTTGTTTTCAATTTCTTTGAATAAATTTGTGTATTTTTCTACTGATTCTTCATCAAAATCATACTTAATAAGTTCTTCTTTTACACCTTCAAGTCCAATCTTATCCATCTTATCAAGAATGATAAATACACTATCATAACTTTCTTCCGGGAATCCACTATATGCAGCCATTGCCTTTAAGATTCTTCTTTCGTTAATACGAATCTGGAAATTCTTGAATCCAAGTTTGCCAAGCGTTGTTGTTGTTGCAAGAATAAGTTCGATTTCTGCAAGATTACTTGGTTCACCTAATATATCAATATCGCACTGCATAAACTGACGATATCTTCCTCTCTGTGGTCTGTCAGCTCTCCATACATTGCCCATCTGGAGTGCCTTAAATGGTGAAGGAAGATTATTTGCATTATTTGAATAAAATCTAACAAGAGGTACTGTCAAATCATATCTCAAACCATTATCAACAACATCCATTTCTGTCTGTGCTGTTTCAAGATTTAATTTTTCTCCTCTTTTTAAAATCTTAAAAATCAGCTTTTCATTTTCTCCACCCTGCTTGTTACTTAAGTTAGCAATATTTTCAACACAAGGTGTTTCTATCTGAGTAAATCCAAAAGCACTATATGTTTCTTTAATTACGTCCATTACGTAGTTTCTTATCTTCATTTCCTCCGGAAGAATTTCTTTCATTCCGGTAACCGGTTTTTTACTTAAGGCCATCTTATTTCTCCTCTATTTAACACTGATTTAACTATAAAATTTTACACTCTTTTTGTGAAATACTCAACCTTTTATTTATAATTTGTCAAAGTATTCTTTTTTTCTAGCAATCATTTCATCAATTCTATCAATATATTGGTCTACATTCTTTACATTATCTATTCTTTTTGCACTTAATCTGTCTTCTGACATAATTTTCGTTGTGCCGCCCGCTCCAAGTGCAAAAACATCCTGTCTGTCTCCCATCATCAAAATATTATACAGGCATTCTTTGCCATAAACTGAATATCCGACATTTTCCTGATTTCCAGCCATATTCTTTTGTCTATATAAATAATACGGTTTCATATTCATTTCTTTTGAGTAATCCATTGTAATATTCATTAATTTAGAATTATTTTCATAAGTATAATCCTGATATTTTTCTTTTTCAGTATTAAGTCTGGCTGCTCTTTTTACTGCTAATGAATGTACTGTAAGACTTTCCGGATTAAGTTTTTTCGTCTCCTCCATTGAATGTCTAACCATATCTACCGTCTCATTAGGAAGTCCTATTATAAAGTCCATATTTATATTATCAAAGCCTTTTTCTCTTGCAAGATTAAAGGCTTTAATAACCTGCTCTACAGTATGTCTTCTTCCAATTATATCTAAAGTTTCCTGATTCATTGTTTGTGGGTTAATTGATATTCTTGATACATTATGTTTTTTTAACATATCTAGTTTATCTGATGTAATACTATCAGGTCGTCCCGCTTCAACCGTAAACTCCTTAACAGTTGAAAAATCAAAATTATCTTTTAATGCTGTAATTAATTTATCAAGCTGATAAGGCTCTAGTGTTGTGGGTGTTCCCCCACCAATATAAACACTATTAAGTTCCCTGTCTTTTAATCTGCTTCCTACATATTCTATTTCTTTTATCAATGCATCAACATATGTATCTGTTTTATCTTTGTAAAATGAAACAGGATATGATGTAAACGAGCAATAAAGACATCTTGTTGGGCAAAATGGAATACCAATATAAAGGCTATAACCCTGTTTATAATTTATATCCTTTAAAATTTCATGTTCTCTTTTTGCAATATACATTGCCAAATCTAATTTTTCATCAGAAATCATATACGTTTCTTTCATATATCTTCTGATTTCTTCTTCTTTTTTTCCTTCTTCATAAAGAAGTGCCGGAATTTTTGCAGGTCTGATTCCCGTCAAATCTCCCCACGGCAATTCTTTTCCTGTATCAATTTGCATTCCACGATATAAAAGCTTTTTAAGAATATTCTTTGTCTCTTTTCTATTTGAAAAGTCGCATTTTTCATATCCTTCAAAAAGCTTTTTATCATTATCATATAGTTCAAATCTTATTTCATTTTCAAAATAAACCTTAACAATCCTATAAGAATTATCTACAACCTGGTTTACTTTAAAATCATGTTCTGAATAAAAGGCTTTAACTAATGACTGCACATCATATGCAAACTGTTCAGGCATAATCTGTATATCTATCATCTGTAAAATCCTTTTTCAAATTCAATTTTTGTACTATCCATATGTCCCGGTAAAACAACAGTTTCGTCAGGAAGTACTAATAATTTTGTTTTAATGGAATTAATAATCTGGCTATCACTTCCACCCGGAAAATCCGTTCTTCCACGGCTTGCCTGAAATAATGTATCTCCGCTAAATAACAAGCCATGATTTGGCAAATAATAACAGCAGCTTCCCTCTGTATGACCGGGTGTTAATATCATATTCATCAAAATTCCTGCTATTTCAATTTCCTGTCCATCTTTTAAATAAACATCTGGAGTAACTGTAAATGGTTCTCCGAAATAACTTGTAAGATTTTTTGTAGTATCTGTTATTGTGTCCTTTTCTGCCTCAGAAGCATATACTGTTAAATCATATCTTTCTTTAAGCTTGTCTACTGCTCCGATATGGTCAAAATGACCATGTGTAAGGATGATTGCAACCACTTTCATATCCATTGAATTAATATAATTTGTTATTTTAACAAAATCATCACCCGGGTCCACAATGAATCCTTCTTTTGTATCCTTGTTGCAGCATACATAACAATTTGTATAGCAACTGCTAACTGTCAAACATTTTATTTCTAACTCTGCCATTTAACTTCTCCCATTTTTATTACATCAGCCTGTAGTTCTTTCAATATCAATGATGCTGTCAATTGTTCTTATTTTTGCAATAAGTTCTCTTAATTCATCTGTTCCCTGAATCTGGAAAGTCATTGATATTGTAGCAACTCCTGACTTGCTTGTTCTACTGTTTATGCTTAAAACATCAATTTTTCTTTCAGTAAATACTTTTGATAAATCTGCTAAAATACCAATTCTGTTATTAGCATAAATAGTAATTTCAGAATTATATTTTCCTGTCTGTTTTGTTTCATCTTCAGCCCAGCTTGCTTCAATCAATCTGCCTCTTTCTATATCAGGCAAATTAATGATGTTCGTACAATCTGTTCTATGAATCGATAATCCTCGACCTCTCGTAACAAATCCAACAATTTCGTCACCCGGAACCGGACTACAACATTTAGAAAATCTTGCAGCCACATCATTCATTCCTTCAACAATAACTCCACTCTTTGAAGTAGTTTTTCTGATTCCATTGTTCTTATTGTCATCAACTGAATCTAATACATCTTTATCGCTTACAATCGTCTTATGAACTTTGTTATATTCATCAAGAAGTTTATTTACAATCTGTCCTTCTTTTAATCCACCATGGCCTACAGATGCAACTACTGAATCCCAGTCCTTAAATCCGTATTTCAAACGAACCTTATCAGTAAATTCAGGTTTCATAATATCTGATAAAACAATTGCTTTTGCTTTACAGTATTTATCTATTAAATCTTTACCTTTAATAATATTTTCTTCTTTATTCTGTTGCTTAAACCATTGATTAATTTTGTTCTTAGCCTGTGTACTTTTTACAATTTTCAACCAATCCATACTTGGGCCTGTTGAGTTATTAGATGTAACAATTTCTACACGGTCACCATTTTGAATCTTATAATCAATGTTTACCATTTTTCCATTTGCTCTTGCCCCTACCATCTTATTACCTACTGCACTATGAATGCTGTAAGCAAAGTCTATAGGTGTTGAGCCTGCCGGAAGATTTTTAACATCGCCGTTAGGTGTAAAACAGTAAACGCTGTCAGAAAACATATTTAAATCATCTTTTAAGAGGCTTAAGAATTCTCTGTTATCAGACAAATCTCTCTGCCATTCAAGGATCTGTCTTAACCAGCTGATTTTCTGTTCTTCATTATATTCACCTGTAATATTTTCTTTATATTTCCAGTGTGCTGCGATACCATATTCAGCAGTTCTATGCATGTCATAAGTACGAATCTGTATTTCAAAAGGCTGTCCATTTGGTCCGATAAGCGTTGTATGTAATGACTGATACATATTCGGCTTTGGCATGGCAATATAATCCTTAAATCTTCCCGGTACAGGAGTATACTTTTCATGAATTACACCTAATGCACCATAACATTCCATTACTGTGTCAACAATAATTCGTACCGCAAATACATCGTAAATCTGATCAAGTGTTTTTTGCTGGTTTACCATCTTTTTATAAATACTAAAATAATGCTTTACTCTTCCACCGATTGTTGCCTTAATTCCTGCTTTTTCAATATATGTTTTAACCTGGGCAATCAAATCATTCATAAAATCTTCTCTATGCTCAAGTCTTTCATGTACGCCATCAACTATCTCACGATATTTTTCCGGTTCCAAATATCTTAAAGCCAGGTCATCAAGTTCAATTTTAATTTTAGAAATACCAAGTCTATCCGCTATTGGAGAATAAATATCCATAGTTTCTCTTGATTTTTCTTTTTGTTTTTCAGGCTTCATATACTGTAATGTTCTCATATTATGAAGTCTGTCTGCTAATTTTATCAAAATTACCCTGATATCTTTTGCCATAGCAAGAAACATCTTACGTAAATTTTCTGCCTGTTCTTCAACCTTATCAACATCATAGTCTAATTTTGTAATCTTTGTAACACCATCAACAAGATCTGCTACTTCTTCACTAAATTCCTTAGTAATCTGCTCTTTTGTAACACTTGTATCTTCCATAACATCGTGTAACAAACCTGCAACTATTGATTCTTTATCAAGCTCTAAATCTGCTAATATAATTGCAGTACAAAGAGGGTGAATAATATAAGGTTCACCTGATTTTCTTTTCTGCTCTTTATGAGCTTCTCTTGCCATATTATATGCTTTTTCAATTATTTTCAAATCACCTGCTGAAGGATGATATTTTTTTATTTTTTCAACTAGTCTTTCGTAAAGTTCCTCAGGCGTTGTATGTTCTTCTTCTTTGGGAATCACACCATGATTTTCAATTTTTAATTCATTCATCTTTATGTCGTCGCTCATATATTTTCCCTCTCTTCATACAAATTTTACTATAGCAAAGGATGTAATAATCATAATTGTGTGACAACTTGATCATCTTTCGTAAATATCTATTTATTTTCCATCAAATTTAACTATAGATTCTACTCTATATCCTTCTAACACGTCTCTACCTTTAAGATCCACTAATTCTGTAAGGAATACACACGCTACAACTTCTCCACCTAATCTTTCAATTAACTTTATTGCAGCTTCTACAGTTCCTCCTGTTGCAATAAGATCATCAACAATAACGACCTTCTGTCCTTTTTTAATTGCGTCAGTATGAATTTCTATTTCAGCTGTTCCATATTCAAGACTATACTCTTCACTAATTGTTTCACATGGAAGTTTTCCCTTTTTTCTAATTGGCACAAATGGTTTTCCCATATTATATGCTATAGGTGTTCCAAACATAAATCCTCTTGACTCTAATCCCGCAATCACATCAAAATCTAAATCCTTAATTGTATCTTCCATTGAATCTATTGCAAGCTTAAATCCATCAGAATCCTGCATTACTGTTGTAATATCTCTAAAAATAATTCCCGGTTCAGGAAAATCCGGTATACTTCTTATGTAATCTTCTACTTTACGCATATTTATCCTCCAATATTATGATAACTAATTTTATTTCTATTTTTCATTTTTTTCAATACTCTCATTCCCTATATTATGCCTTATTTTGACATTTTTCTCAATTATAACAATTAAAAACTTATATTTTTAACTAAATCTGTTTATAACAAGTTGTAATTGTGTATTTCCATTGTATTCATTTATGTTTGGATAAAATACAGCCATTATTGTTATATTATTATCCATTCCACGCAAAGCCTTTTTAACCTCTTCATTTCCAAATTTATTTGTTACAAATTCCATAAATTCACTTGTTCTTGAGAATATTATTCCCGGGATTTCATAATTATTTTCATCCCTTAAACTTAGTTTTATAACATTCCCTTCTTTGCCTAAGATTTTCAAATTTTTCACTTTAAGATTTTTTTCAGCAAAACACGGCTTTTCGTTTCCTTTTCCAAAAGGCTTTAACTTTTCTAATTCGTTTACAAATTCTTTAGTTATATAAGGAATTGGTAGTTGCATATCAATCCATACTTTTGAACACAAGTCGTCATCCGTAAGAGTTGTAAGTTGATTTAACTTTTCTCTTAATATATCAACATTTTCCAGTGGTAAAGAAAGTCCGGCAGCCAATTTATGACCACCAAATTTCGTAAACAATTCCTTTATCCTACTTAGTTCCTTATACATATCATATTCTTCTATCGAACGACCTGAGCCTTTAACCTCAGTCGCCGTTTTAGTAAGCACGAAACATGGCTTATTATATTTTTCCCTAATTCTTCCTGCTATTATTCCTGCTATACTTTCATGACAGTCTTTCAAATAAATAACAAGTACTTTATCTTCTTTATAATTTTCAGCCTGTTCTATAGCTTTCTTTGTTCCCTCTTCAGTTAAATTTTTTCTTTCGTCATTTAATTCAACCAATTCTGTGGCTATGTCTTTTGCTTTATCCTGATTTTTTTCTCTTAACAAAGCAACTGCCTTTCGTGCTGTATCAAGTCGTCCACTTGCATTTAAACACGGTCCGATTACAAATCCTATATGGTACGAATCAATTATATTTTTATTTAATTTGCAAGCATCTATAAGTGCATTTAATCCTATATTTTTTGATTTTCTAAGTAAATCCAGACCATATTTTACAATTATTCTATTTTCATTCTGTAATTCAACCACATCTCCAATAGTTGCTATTGCAACATATTCAAGCAAATAATTTGTTGAACTCATTTCCCTGCCCATTGAATTTACAATTGCTGTAATCAGCTTATAAGCCACTGTCGCTCCACAAATTTCTTTAAATGGATATTCACAATCTGCCTGTTTTGGATTAACAACTGCGTCTGCATTTGGAACAATATATTCCTTAGTGCCGTCTTTCTCTTCAAACGGTACTTCATGATGGTCTGTTATCACTATGGTCATTCCAAGTGATTTTGCATATTCAACCTGCTCATATGCTGCAATTCCATTATCACAAGTTAAAATTGTATCTACTCCATCATCATACGCTTTTTTTATTAAATCTTTGTTAATTCCATATCCGTCTTCAATTCTATGTGGTACAACAATATCGACATTTGCCCCCAGTTTTTCTAATGAATCAAGCAAAATATACCCTGAGCAAATACCATCAATGTCATAATCGCATATTATTCTTATTTTATTTTGCTGGCTTATCTTAATTTTTATTATTTCAACAGCCTTTTCCATATCTTTTAGTAGCCATGGAGAATTGAGTTCATTTATATCGCCATATAAATACTCTTTAATATCTTTGTCTTCTATTATATCCCTATTTCTTATAATTCTTGCCAACATTGGACTAATATTATATTTTTTTGCAATTTGATTAAAATCTGCTTTTTTTGCAAATACAATCCATTTTTCCATATTTGAACCTCAGGTTTAAAATTTCGCTTCTTCTCAGTGATTATACATTC
>NZ_FR878136.1:0-59647 GCF_000434315.1 Eubacterium sp. CAG:156
CAAGATATGAACCTACAAATCCGCTATAGAGCATGAAATCCCTTACCGGATTATGGTCCACCTTGTTTTCTTTATCACCGTTGCTGTCTTTTTCATTTTCCTGATCATTGTTTACTTCAGAAGTTCTGATTTTATCTCCATTATAGCATGAAATCCCTTACCGGATTATAGTCCACATTGTTTTCTTTATCACTGTTGCTGTCTTTTTCATTTTCCTGAGCATTGTTTACTTCAGAAGTTCTGATTTTATCTCCGTTGTCTGCAACTCCATATGTATCCGTGTCTATATCAACAAACACTGTCCCTTCAGATAATCCGATTGGTGCACCAAATATGCTTGTGACCTTTGGTTTGTATCCAAAAATTCCCTCACTTATCTGTCTCCATGTTGTGACATTTAATATTCCCTCAAGCATACTGTCTGCCATATCAAGCTGTGCAAAGTATGTTGTGCCTATTCCTGAAAGTGTTTCCCCCATTGCCCTGTCATTGCTTTCTTTTCCTGATTCAAGTTTTTCCTTTAAACTGAGCAGTTCGGTCTTTGCATCGCTTAAATCAGCTTCGCTTATTTTTCCATAATCAAATGAAACCGCATAACTTCCACCTGCAACAAGAGGATTGTCAACTGATACTGTTTCACATCCTGCTTCATATATATCCATTCCAAATATTGTATATGTTCCGGGACGTACTGCATTCCCCTTTGCAACACATTCTCCGTCTGCCATTATGCATGGAATAACCTTAATGAGATATGCAGGTGTGCTATATATATCGCCATACTTTTCTATTATCTTCTCATCTTCATCTGTTTCCAGAATATATTCAATCCAGACATTTTTTCCATATAATGATGCTGCTTCAAATGTTACTTCTTTATCCGAATCTCCAATTGCGTATGTACCGTAAAACGGTGTTGTAAGTTTAAATGTTATCTTTGCCTTCGCCTTTTCAGGTGCCCTGTCAAATACGGCATTTTCCTTTATTACTTCATATGGAAGTACGGACGGAAGTAAGCTAAGAGTGTCTTCCTTTATTTTTCTTTTGCTAAAAATTGTGTCAGTTTCAATACTTTCTTCATTTGCGTATTCAGTTATCCTATCCTGAATGCTTTCAAGATTTTCACTAAACCCTGTCGCGTTTTCATTTTTTAATTCTTCACTAAGTTTTTTTATTTCCTCATTAAAATCACTGTCATAGTTTAACTTTTCCTGCTTTTCGTATTTTTTATATGAGGCATCCATTGGAATCCATTCTTTTGCGCCGGCTACTTTTCCACTTCCCCTGTAACTGTCATATGGTATGTACGCTTCTACCCATACATGTTCAATTCTTACGGCTGTTATCTTTCCATCAGTCTTTACTACCGTTGTCGGAATCCCAAGCATAGATAAAATATCAACTGCGCCCTGTTCATTGTCTGCACCCGTAAGATTAATTGCCTCTTTTATTTCAATCTGTACTGTTCCTACTACATATCTCGCTTCAAATCCTCTGTATTTCAACATTGCTATTAGAAGCGATGCCGTATCATAATCATTTCCCACCTTACATGTAAATGTACCTGTAGCACCATATCTTAAACCGTAATAAGGCTTAAAATCTACTGTATCTTTTACATATTTATATATTTCATACGGAGTATTTAGCGTATCGGCTATCTTTTTAGCCTCATCACTTAAAATTAATGCTTCATCCTGTGTGCTCTCTCCATCACACTCTCCGTTTTCTATTTTCTTTAACAAAGATGTCGTGTACAAACTGCTATCCGGTGTCTGTTTTCCTACACTCTCACTTACATCATAACTTTTAGAGGTCTGATGTGGTTTATCGGGCACTTTTGTTTCTATGTCTTCATTTTCCGTTATCTTTCTGACTTCATCTGTAAGATTAGCGTATTCATTATCTAGTTCTTTGTTGCTTACATCTTTTTTGTCACAAAGTTTTATCACTCTGTTTATGTCATTTTCTGTATCTGCAAAGTCTTTGCTAACTTCTTTGCTGCTTTCTTCTACTCTCTTTAATACTGTTTTAAGATTTTCTTCTTTAGCATATTTTTGTGCCTTGTTCATTTCATCTGTAACAGATTTTTTAAGTTCCGACACATATTCAAGAATATTTTTAAGACTTTCTGCGGTTTCTTTTTTTGATTTTACTTTATTTACACTTTCAGACATATATGTTTTTAACTTCTCAGCATTTTTTGCAGATTGTGTTTTAACTTCTGCTTCACTTAACTGATACGCTTCATTTATGTCTGAACTTTTAGTGGTATTCTGCTTTATTCCCGGTACATACATTGACACTGTCACCATTGCCACTATCAGAATAAAACTTAAAACCCTGTTAAATTTTTTCTCTTTATACATTTTTTAACCCCTATTGTTCTTCTTTTTCCTTTTTTCCTGCCATAAATATAATGACTATAATTGAAATGAACTGAATAATCATCAATGCTGCAATTGTTTTTCTTGTTTCAAAATCACCGGTTTTTACGGGTGAGCCTGATTTTATTTCTTTGTTGTTTTGATTATTTTCATCCACGTTGTATGTTTTTATGCCATCACTATTTTTCTTAATGCTGTCATTCTTACCATACTCTTTTTTATGTTTCCCACTTATATTGGCATTCTTCTCATGCTTTTCCTTTGTTGAGGCAGAATTCTTTTCTGACTTTTCCGACCTGCCTTTAACATTTGAATTTCCATCTTTTTTCACGGCTTTTTGTGTTGTAATTTCATTGCCCGGTTTTTCACCGCTATTATCTTTTGTTACGGATTCACTAATACTGTTGTCGTGATTTTCCATATTTTTCTTTTTCGCAAATACTGCTTTTACCGTTACATCATTACCCGGCATTGTAAACATTGTAGATTTATCATACCTGTCGGAGAATGCTCCATAGTCACACTCCCATCCTGCAAATATATATCCATCGTCTGCTTTTGCCTTAAGGCTTATGGTTTGTCCTTCCTTATAAGTTTCCATAAACTTTGAAACAACACTTCCACCGTCGCTACACTGAATTTTAAAATTATAAGCATGGTCTGTAAGTTTAAATCCTGCCTCATCCATCAGAATTACTTCATCATCTGTCACAAACTGATATATGATTAAGAAATTTCCTTCTCCAAGTAATGAAGTGTCTGTATCTATGGTTTCAGTAATTTTCTCTCCCTGTCCGATTTCTACTTCCTTATTTTCCAATTCAGTTACATTTTTGTTCTTTATGTTTATTGCACTTATTTTTAAAATGCCGTTTTCCTTTTCCTGTCCTTTATTTTCGATTACATAAGAAATTTTTGCAGTATCTCCTGTTTCCATATCCGTGTTGTCCACACTTACATTTCCCTTAATGGCTTTTCCCTGCTCGTCACTTTCCTTTGGGATAACATTTTTGGCATATATTCCCTTTTTATCTACTGCTTCTTCTGTACTCTGTTTTGTCTCAGGTTCCGTTTCAACGATTTCAGTTGTTATTTTTCGTTTTACGGTTAAGGGATCAAGTTTAAGTTCAACTTTTTCATCATTTTCATTTGTATATGAAAGTGTTATCTCATCCATGAGATTAATTATTTCGTCATCCGCAATTCCTGTTACGGGTACTTTCATCTCCATGTTGTTATCCTGACCCACGCTTAAGTAGCCCTGCTTAAATAATAGTGTATTTGTGCCATCATCATTTTTTATTATTTCATCAGGGGCATTACTGAATTCAATGTCATCAGGATTTATGTCTTTATTTAATTTCATCTTAAGTTCTATGTTTTTACCCGCAACCATGAATATGTCGTTTGCAAGTTTTGCCACGCATTCTGCTATTTCATCATTTGTCGGTGCAGATAATGCCACACCGTCTGATATGTCGGCAATGTACTGCATTGTCTTTTTTGCCTCCACCCTGCTTTCTTCCGATGCATTTGCTTCAAGAAACACTGAATATATGGTTATGTTCAAGTCCTTAAGTTCTTTAACATTTATTTCAGGAGAATCTCCCCATCTTTCTCCATCTGAAAACAGATATATTACCTTATCTCTGTATTCGGAATTTTTTAAATCATTTATTGAGTTGTTTATTGAACTGTATATAGGTGTTCCTCCCCATAGCCATACGCCTCTGCTCAGCACTTCATTCAGATACTCTTTATCATTTGAAAATCCCGTTTCCGCATTTCCCCGGTTAACATATCTTATCAGTGCCCTGTCTTCCGGTTGCATATAGTTTACAATTATCTTTGCTCCCTCTTCTGCATTTTTCCAATCCTCTGTTCTCATGCTTCCGGAATTATCCAATATGATAACTATATCCATCGGTCTTCTTTTTATATTTTCCGAAAGACCAATTCCCTGCATATCAAACTTAACATTTACATATTTATCATCGTCAGTTATTTCATCTTTATCAGCCTCGTATTTTATGTCAATCCTGTTTTCATTTTCCTCATCAAAAACTTTTATCAGTGCCCTGTCGGTTTTAATAACAGTATTTTTATTCTTATACCTTACTGTTACTGTATATAAATCATCCGTGTCTGCCTGTGACATGAATGAAAAATCATTGCATTCAATGTATTTTGTATTTGCGTCTGCATCAATGTTGCGATTGTCTTCATAAACATTTTCGCCATTCTGATTTTCAACATTTATGTTTATGTCTATGTCGGTATTCGTGTTTATTCCTGTTTCTGCCCTCAACTTAAACTTTATTTCTTTTTTTGTGTTAACAGATACTGACTTTGGTGAATAATTAAGAACTGATTTAAATATTTTAATTCCTTCACTGATTTCTACCTGTTTTCTTTTTATTGCCAAAACCTGTCCGCTTTCTTTATCTGTAACCATTGTAACAATGTAATATTCACCCGGTTCCATGTTTTTCGTATTAATTACATATCCGTCGTCAGTTTCTGTTCCTTTTACATAAGCTGTGCTTTCGTTTCCCATACACACAGACACTTCATGTTTTTCATCATTTATCCCAATTATTTCCGGAACAACTTTTATATCTGTGTATGCGGTTATGTTTTCATCTGAATTTATTGCTATACCTGTTATTTGGGGACCCGATATAACTGATTCATCCCTGACAAATGTAAGATATTCATCTATTGCGTAAACAAACATTGCTGTTAAACATTCATCTTGATTGAGACTTCCATCCTGTTTTATTTCTTTTCCTGCTTTTTCAATCCTCTGTAATGTTCTATTTGCATCAATCTCTGTCAGCGCAATTGTAATCATTAATAAATTCATTAATGATTCTTCATCATTTCCGATTATTTCATTTTCCTTTGAAACAAGATACTCATTTGCTCTGTTAAGGGCAAGCTTTTCACTTTCTTTTCCACCATTTTCGCTGATGTATTTTTTTAATATAAAAGCTGCATATGCAGTTATGTATACTCCACCATCTTTTTTGCCGGTGTATGAAAAACTGCCATCTTCTTTCTGGTTTGACAAAACAAATAAAACAGCCTTTTCCATTGACTTTTTATTCATCAATTCGCTGCTTAGCATTGCTTCAAGTGCAAGAAGTGTATCAAATATGTCACCTTTGTATTCATCGCTTACACTGAAACTTCCGTCATTGTTTTGCATTTTAATTATTTCTTTTATTTTATCTTCTGTTGTTATTTCATTAATGGAATTTTTTCTATATAGATCGTCATTGTTATTTTCATACGCCGTATCAAGATATTTTACGGCTTTCTCTCTGACATCCCCTGAAAGATTTTGTTTTCCTGTATATTTTAATACTTCTGCTGTATTATATATACCTAAACTCTTCCCCCATGAGCCATCCTCATTCTGACTGTCTTCAATCCATTTCACTGCCTCTTTCTTTAGTGCAATTACATTTTCGTTGGAATAAACATCTTTTGTAAAGTACAGTAATGTAGCCTCCAACAACATTACACAAGCAAGCAGACAGGAAATCCCCTTTAGTAACCTGCTTTTCATTGTAAAACCTCCCATATTTAATTTATCTTACGTTTTGAAACGTTTTTAACAGCTCTCACTTTATCAGTTTAGTGAGTGAAAGTCAATAGTTTCGTCGCATTTTGTTGAGTTTTTTATAAGTTTTATACTTTATTTTTTCAAATAAAAAGCCATTACCAAGAACATTTTGTGCTAATCATCCTTAATAATGGCTTTACTTAATTATTTGTTTTTATACTTTTTAACAGCAGAATATTTTCCATAAATTTTATTTCCGGCAACTATTTTGTACGCTCTTACCTTAACATAAATAATTTTATTTCTATATTTGCGTCTAATATATTTATTTTTATTTTTTCTTATTGTCTTTACAACTTTAAATTTGCCTTTCTTTCTAACTTTTACAGAAACCTGATATCCGTTTGCACCACTTACTTTTTTCCAACTTAGGCGAATCTTCTTAAGGCTTTTCTTCTTTACTTTAAGTTTTTTAGCTTTACCAGGTGCCTGATATTTTTCATCATTACCCAATCCACCTGTACTAAAACCTTCTTTATTCGCAGTTGTTGTCACATCTGAATGCTTATTTTCTTTTGTAGACTGATTTTCTTTAATTTCGTCTTTTGTTGTAACTTGTACCTGCTCTGTGGTAGATTCATTCAACTTGTCAGTTGTTGTTTGTTCTTTACTTACTGTCTCTTCCTGTTTTTTAGTTGTTGTCTCTTCTTTTGTTGTAGTTTCACTCTGTTTTGCTGTAGTTGCTTCAGGCTTTGTTATTTCCTGTGAATCATCTTTATTTGGATTTTCTCCATCTCCGCTCTTTCCACCTGCATAAACTGAATTTGCCGGTACATCAACATATGTCTTATCTGAGAAATATGTTCTTTGTGTCTTATCTGTGTGATTTTCTACAACGTAAGTCTTAACTCCATTTTTCTCTAATACAACTGAAAATGGAGTACTTCCTGTTATATCAAAATTCTGGTTTCCATATTCTTTCAAACTTGTAATGTAAGCTAATGTATGTGCTCTTGATTCACCATTTTCAACTTTTCCGCTATCACTTAAATCAACTTTTGCAAGTGCTGCATCCGGGTCATAGTATGCATAGTATTCAGCAACCACGTCCTGATTTGTCTTAGGATCAGTAAGCATATCTTTTTTTCCGTAATTTGCACAAATCTGTTCCTTATTATTTACAAAATGAGTCCACTGCTTACTGTTTTCTCCTATGCTGTCAACTACCGCCTTAACTTTATCTTTGTATTTTCCCATATAAAGTGTTGCCCCTGATATTGGAAGCATTGTAATTGTAGTAACTTCTATTGGATTTTCTGTCCACCATGCTGTATGATCATATCTTCCGCCAAACAATCTTGTTACTGTCTGGATATTATAATTATTACTATCTTTATATTCTTTAGTAAAAATCTCATTATGTACATCATAGTAATAGTCTTCAATTGCTGCTATTTCTGTTGTGTACATGTAGATTCCAAGGTCTCTGATTCTTTCATCGCCAACAGCTTCTCCCCAAAGAATAAGCGAAGACCACGCGTTAACTGATTCCGATGATGATTCCTGGTTGTTACCACCTGAAAGTCCACCTTTTTTATCTACCATTTCACCATTTTCATCAAATTCATAGTTTGCAACTCCTGATGCCCATGAATGTCCTTCATATATGTCAAAATTTCTTAAGAAAGGATACTTCGTCTCGCTGTTCCTGTTATAACTGCTTCCGTCTCTGTTTGCATTTGCAATGTCCCCTATCATTTCATAAACCATTCCGCCCCATTCTTTTGCCCACTGTGGGTCTTTCATTGCAACTGCTGCAGCTGCCTTTATCCAGTATCCGTAATGGAAATGATGGTCATTTACCTGCTTATCTGAATCATATGATGTAGGATAGCCGATGAGCGTTCCATACTCTTTATCATAATAAAAATAATCATCTACATACTGACCGTTTATATATGCCCGATATGGGTCAAACCAAAATTTCAGATAATCTTCAACACCTTCAACCATGTCATTTGTCATAGTCTTCATGTCGTTATCTTTAAACTGGTCTGCAAGCCATATTGCATCTGATAATGTGTTAAGATTTTTTCCTACCCAGTATGTATCATATCCGCCATACTGACCTTCTAAGAAGCAAATCCATTTTGGATTATCTTTTGATTTTCTATAAGAGTATAAATATCCTAACTGATCCTTTATTTTTCCTACTGTCTCTTCATCTTTTGTTACAGGAAGTGATGATAAAATTCCATTATACTGCATTGTTGTAGAATAGTTTGTTCCAACAACTGTTTTCATTGTTCCTCTAATCGTTTCATATGTATATCCTGTAAATTTACTGTTAGTATATCTCCACTGATGAGGATATAAAGCAATAATTGTGTCTCCACCGTTTGCTCCTGTTTCCATGTTCTTTGTAATTACATTATACTTTGTAACTACTTTTGAAGAATTTTTAAGATATTTCCACTCAACCTTTGTATCTGTAATAAAGTTAAACGCATATTTTTTATATAATTCAAATGCATTGTCACTTCCGTCAGGTAATATTGCAACTGACATGTAGTTTTTTCCTGCCGGCATTTTTGCAGTGAGTTTTCCATCCGCATTAACCCATGTTGTACCACTTGGTGCACTGATCAAGTAGTAATGTGTCTTTCCGTCTTTCCTGTTCTTAAGACTTACCCCTAAAATATTTGAAGATGTTGAATTTTTATATATCGCAAGATCTGTTCCACCTGCTCCCAATGAAATAGTTGGTTCTACATTTTTAAATGTATAGTAAGCATATGGTGTTCCTTTTCCGATTGTCGCCATTATGCTTGATGTTGAAGCATTGTTCTCCATCAATATATCGTATGTCCAGTCTGTAGTTTTATCAACTTTTGCATCCTTTGCACTAAAGTTATTGCCACCAACAACAAGTTCTACCGTATTATCTTCTAAAAGACTTTCTACTGTAGGTTCTCCATCTACATATGATGTACCACTAGTAACCGCCGGTGATGCCATCTGCATTCCATTACTTGCTGCGCGGTATGCAAGTGGATGTGCGTACAATGATTCTGAATATTTGTCAAATACAACTGAGCTCGCCCAATCATTTGTAGGTACTGTTCCAACTGTTTCTTTGTAATTATCTGTTAAATATGTTGTTCTTGTAGGTAAATTGTTTTTTCTATCTGTCCATGTTACTCCCCAGTCGTCTGTACCAACACCATAGACTTCTTTCTTATATCCGCCTTTGTCTACCATTACTGAACTGTTTTCAGCACTAAAGTCCATAGTTGCACCTTTAGTCGAATCAGACAAATAAGGCATACTTGTTACTGTAATTGTAGCAACGCATATTAATGCCATTACCTTACTTAATTTTTTTCTCATAACACTCTCCTGTCCTTCTACTGTTCCCTCATATCATAAATAGTTATACAAAATACTACTTTCCCGCTACCTTATTTTGACTTCCATACTATTTATAGTATAAATTTATATCCGGAAACAAGTACAAATATTTTATCCTAGTATCCTTTTTCTATTTTTACACATAAACATAAGTAAGTTTTCTTTATTTTTCTTTCTATTTCTTGACCTGTCAAATATACCGTGCTACTATTTAAAGTGGTTAAGCACAGGATATAAATCCAAAAAAAATTTATAAATATTGAAGAGGTAAACAAAATGACAAAAAGTTTTGACGATTTACTTGCAAAGGTTGCAGAATGCCCTATGAAAAAGGTTGCTGTTGCCTGTGCACAGGATGATGCAGTTTTAGAAGCAGTTAAGGCAGCAAAAGACAGAAATATTGCTGAAGCTATTTTAGTTGGTGATGAAGCAAAGATTCGTACAATTGCCAGTGTTTTAAAGATGAATGCAGATGAATTTGAAATCATCAATGTTGTTGATCCAATCGAAGCAGCAAGAACAGCTGTAAAATTAGTCCATGACGGAAAAGCTGATATGTACATGAAAGGTCTTATAGATACAAAATCATTCCTTAAGAGTGTATTAGATAAAGAAGTTGGTCTTAGAACTGACAAAACATTATCACATGTTTGCGTATTTGATGTTAAGGGTATTGATCATTTATTATTCTTATCAGATGTTGCATTCGTTCCTTATCCTGACCTTGATACAAAGGCTCAGATTATTAAGAACACAGTTGAAATTGCTCATGCATGTGGAATTGAATGTCCTAAGGTAGCTCCTCTTGCAGCTGTTGAAGTTGTAAATCCTAAAATGCCATGTACAGTAGATGCTGAAGCACTTACTAAGATGAATGAAAATGGAGAAATCACAGGATGTATCGTTGACGGACCACTTTCACTTGATCTTGCCATCGAACCTGAAGCTGCATTCCACAAAGGAACAACTAACAGAAAAATTGTTGGTGATGCTGATGTATTATTATTCCCTGATATTCAGGCAGGTAACATCACATATAAATGTTTAGTTCATACAGCAGATGTTAAAAATGGCAACATATTAACAGGTACAAAGGCCCCTGTTATTTTAACATCACGTTCTGATGAATTTGAAGTTAAAGTAAATTCAATCGCATTAGCAGCTGTAGTTGCTGAAGCAATGTAATAATTTGGAGGTATTAAAATGTCATACAAAATATTGATTATCAACCCGGGTTCTACTTCTACTAAAATTGGTGTTTACGAAGATGAAACACAGCTTATGGAAGAAACTTTAAGACATTCAACTGAAGAAATTGCGCAGTACGCAACAATTTATGATCAGAAGGACTTCCGTAAAGAAGTTATTTTAAAAGTCTTAGAAGAAAAGAATGTTGACCTTTCAACTATTGATGTTGTTGTAGGTCGTGGTGGTTTATTAAAGCCAATTCCAGGTGGTACATATGCTACTACTCCTGAATTACTTGAAGATTTAAAGATTGGTAAGCAGGGACAGCATGCATCAAACCTTGGTGGTATTCTTGCTCATGAAATTGCAGCACAGATTAACGTTCCATCATATATCGTTGATCCTGTTGTAGTTGATGAATTAGCTGATGTTGCAAGATTATCAGGACATCCATTATTCCCTAGAATTTCAATCTTCCATGCATTAAACCAGAAAGCTGTTGCTAAGAGATATGCAAAAGAAGTTGGTAAGAAATACGAAGATTTAAATTTAATCGTTGTTCATATGGGTGGCGGAGTATCAGTTGGTGCTCATAAGAATGGTAAAGTTGTTGATGTTGCAAATGCATTAGATGGTGACGGCCCATTCTCACCTGAACGTTCAGGCGGACTTCCTTCAGGTTCATTAATGAAGGCTTGCTTTAGTGGAAAATACACTCAGGCAGAAGTTGGAAAGATGATTAATGGTAATGGTGGTTTCAACGCTTATGTCGGTTCAAATGACATGAGAGATTTAATGAAAATGATTGCAGAAGGTAACGAAACAGCAAAGGCTGTAGTTGATGCATTCCATTATCAGTTATGCAAAGAAATCGGTGCTATGTCTGTAGTTCTTGGTGGAAAAGTTGATCAGATTATCTTAACAGGCGGTATTGCTTACAACGCTAAAACTCAGGAAGATATGAAGGCTGCTGTTGAATGGATTGCTCCTGTTACAATTTATCCTGGTGAAGATGAGTTACTTGCTCTTGCTCAGGGTGCATTAAGAGTTGTTACAGGTGAAGAAGAAGCTATGGTTTACTAATTATTTACTTTAAAATTGCTTTATACGGAGGTAGTTATGAAGCGTAAATTATACAAATCATCAAAAAATAAAAAGCTTGCCGGAGTATGTGGAGGACTTGCTGAATATCTTAATATTGACGTTACAGTTGTACGTCTTATATGGGCTATTCTCTCACTCTTCTATGGCTCAGGTATAATAATTTATATTATATGTGCTTTAGTAATTCCAGATGATAATATCATCGATATGTAGAATGAAAAAGTAATAAATTCAAAACTCTCCTACATTATGAGTTCATTTTGTAGGAGAGTTTTTTGGTTGTTTGTCAAATATGTGGGTAGCCCAAAATTATAACCAGTTTTTAAACATTATTCTTCGCTTGTATTTTCTTCTGAAACATCTAAATACATATCAACGTATTTTCTGGCATTTTCAGGTAATGAATTATAATATGTTATTGAATTCTTTATAGCTGTTGCAACATAATTTATTGTTCTTCCAACTACATCAATCTCATTTCCATTCTTATCAGTTGTAGTTGAATATACTGTTACGCTGCTGTTACCATTATCTGAATTATAATAAGTATAATTTATAGTAGCATAAGCTTTTGCAATAAATTCTCTCTTATAATTTGATTTAGCAATCTTTATAATTGAACCACAGTAATTTCCGACATCATCAGTATAATCCTTATTCTTATTAGCATCATACCAGCCTGTATTTACAATGTTAATCTTAGTATATTTACTATCTAGTTCAATTTTCTCACCGTTATCATTATACAAGTCTCTTGTACTTATAAGAGTTCCTGTTGTAACAAGTTTTCCTATACCATCTGCGTTCTGTTCAAGAAGTCCATCATTATCTGTTGTAACTTTTGCCTGGAATCTTAAACCTGACGGTTCCGAAAATCTCATGCTTGCTCCATTTAACAAATTAACTGTCATATTAATTGTTTCAAATTTAGCATCTTTTGTTACAAGATATGTAGCTCCGGGTGCTGCTGTCTCATCATTTTCAACATCATAATATCCAAGTTTATTTGTACCCTCAGAATTTACATCAGGTAAGGTAATTGTTTCTCCATTCTTTACTTTTTTAACATTTCCATCAATTGTTACTTTGTAGAATCCTTTATCAAATACAGCTACTTCAGATATCTGATATCCCCAACCTGTAGCTCCTTCAAGTAAATTAAATCTAACATATCTTACCTTACTATGACTATATAATGACATATCCAACTTATTTTCAAAATAATTTTTAAATTCACTATTTTCAATAGTTGCCACCTGTTCAAAGTTTTTGCCATCTTCTGAAAATTCTACAGTGTATTTTTTACCATAAGTATCTCCATTTTTGAATGCTAAAAGTACTCCGTCTATCTGGTCTTTTTTGTAATCTTTTCCTAAATCAAGATTTATAACAGCTGTTTTTTCGCCCCATACCGATTCAACTACCTTATCCAATGCCTGTGATATTTCTCCATCTGTTAAGACACTTGTATCCTGACTTCCCTCTCCTGAATAAACTGAATCTAATGAAATACTACAACCTTTTGCAATATTTCTTTTTGTATTTAAACGTTTATACAAAGTTCCATCATCAATTGATATTGTTCTTGAAATTCCTTCTTTTGAAGCAATGTAGTCATTATCCTTAAATTTACAATATGAGTGCACTTCAACTACATGTTCTCCATCTGTTATTCCATCTAATGTATACGTTCCTGCTTTTACAGGTTCTCCCATACGTACTCCATCAATCCAAATTGCGTATGTGTAATCTTCCTGTCCTTCTGCCGGTGTAATAGTATATGTAATCTGAGAAAAATCTTGTGTTGTTACTGCGAAATCTGTCGGAGGAGTACATGTACCAAATTCAACTTCTTTAGCATTCTGTTCTGTACTAAAGACCGCAACTTCTTTCATCTGGAATCCCCAGTCTTTATGTCCCTTCATATAGAACTTAACATATCTTACACTAGACATTTCACTTGTATTTACATTTGTGTCAAATGTAAATAATCCTTCTTTTGAATCACTATACTTAAGCGCAGTATTTTCATATGCTGTTACATAATCAACGCCATTATTTGAGAACTGAACTGACATATTCTCAGCTGCAGTATTTTCAGCACTAAATTTAATTGCGACCTTATTTAATGCTTCTATTGTATAATTCTTTCCTAAATCAACAAGAACATATTCATATGTTCTTGTTTTATCCCAGTCTGTTTCATATGATATATTATCTGTAAGGACTCCATTTGTAAGGATATCTGTTGTCTGACTTCCCTCTTTAGTATATAGAGAAGATACTTCAACATTCTTATGTAAAGCGAGGTTAAAGTTTTCATCTACAAGCATTTCTTCTGTTGTAACATCTCTTACAGTTATTGTACATTCTGCAAATACTTTTCCTGCTTTGGCTGTTATTTTTGTAGTTCCTACTGCATTTGCAGTTACTTTTCCTTTATCATCTACAGAAGCAATGTTATCATTCTCTGAAGTCCATGTAAGAGCTTTACTATCAGTAGTATTTTCAGGCTCTATCTCTGCTTCTAATGAAACCTGCTCTTTTTTCTTAAGTGTTACTTCTGTTTCAGATAAAGTTATCTTTGTAATTGGAATTGGTTCAACTACAGTAACCTTACATGTTTTTGTTTTACCATTTTCAATTGATGCAATTATTTCTACATCACCTACAGAAACACCTTTTACAAGTCCATCTTTATCTACAGTTGCAATTTTACTATCAGATGATTCCCATGTTATCTTTTCATCGCTTAATCCATTCAACTGTAATTGTCCATCTCTTGGAATTGACGCTTCTTTCTTATTAATTCCTAAAGTTCCCTTTATAATTACTTCTGCTTCTGCTGCATCAGATAAAGTCATTCCTTTTCTGTAAGTTACAGCTTTAACGTAAGAAGATTCACTTATTGTAATAGGTTCAATATATGTCTCAGAATCTTCTGTTGGCTCACTTCCATCTAATGTATACTTGATTTCTGCACCCTTTACATCTGTTTCAATAGTAACCTGTTGTGCATCATCATATGTTCCACTTGAAATTGACAATGTCGGCTTGTTAGTCTGACGTGCACCATAAACTTCAAATTCATAGATTGAACATCCATAAGTTGTTGCTCTTGATGTTGTCTGTATTCTTACATATCTTGCATTTGTTGCTTCAAATGTCGTTGTTATATAACCTGTTCCACCATTTTCATTTGCAACCATATTCCATATTTTTCCATCAACAGAAGTCTGTACTTTATATGTTGCTGCATAAGCGGCTTCCCATTTTGCTTTTACTGTATTAACAACTTTTACTCTCCCTAAATCAACCTGAATCCACTCATTTGTATCATCTGCCTTTGCCTGCCATCTTGTTCCTTCATCGCCATCAACTGCATTTACCGCTTTATTACCACCATCTTCTGTACTTGCAGTAACAGTTTTGTTTAATGCAACATTTTCATCACTCTGTATTGTTTCACCTTTGATTTTAAATGTTGCTGCTGCATACGATGAATTAATACAATTTTCCTTTACTGTAACAGCTTTTAAAGTTGTATCACTTGATACAAGTATTTTATCACCTTTTGTATACTTGGTAGACTCATTAGTTGGTGCCTTACCATCTGTTGTATAGTAAATAGTTGCATCTTCATCTGCGCACTCTAACTCTACTAACTGTGTATCATCAAATTCTTTTGTTCCTGAAATATTTTCAGTAACATCCTTAGATGCTAATGATGTAGCTTTAATAGTAGGTGCTGACATCTGCTTATAACTAAATCCTTCACCTTTAATTTCAAAACTTATAAGTGAATTAGCTCCCACTTCAACAGTTCCTACTTCTTTTCCTTTATTATCCCTTACAGATGCTGTTTTTCTTTCTCCTGTAGGATTATAAACTTCAGCAGTGTATTTCTTTTCACTGTCTTTATAATATACTGTTCCGGCTATTCCTATTCCTGTAATCTTGTAATCTGAACTTCTTACACCGATTTCCTTAAGCGCATTAATATACCAATATGTTAATGCATTATCTGTTTTCTGTACTTTAGTATCATTCTTTAAGAATTTATCAATTGCTAAAGTTGGATTTGTAAGAGCCAGATATGGCCATGTAATATGCTGCCAACCTGTATCAGCTCTTGTATAATCATTTTTAATTTTTTCAATTTCTTCTTCAGATTTACCTTCTGCTTTAGCATCTATTGCTGCATATTCAATTGCCTTATCAGTGTCATCTAACAATCCCTGATATATTTGTGCACATCTTGTCTGGTTTGTTCCATAGTATGTTAGATATTCAGAAATTGGTAACCAATGAATACCATAACAATATAATGGCTGTCCGCCAAAGAAAGTTCCATAGAAGTTAATTGCTCCATAAACTTGAGCAACTACCTGATATGGATAATCTGAAACCCAATTACTATTAGTAACATTTCCATCAGTATCTGTTTTTCTATCATAGTCAAACCAATACTGCTTTACAGTTTCCATTTCATTTGTAAATCCAAATATTCCTGCATCCCTGTATGAATCCTGTTCCGTAAGTACTCCCCAAAGATACATTCCAATCCAGCTGAATAATGATTCTGATGCTGACTCCTGATTATTACCTGAATCATTATCTGCATATCCACCTGCCCATGAATGTCCTTCATACAAATCGTAATCTCTGAATCTGCAATATTCACTGTCTGCTGTAGGATTTGCATAATCTCTTATAAGAATCTCAATCATATCCTTATAATCATTGTAGAATTCTTTATCGTATGTAGCCAATACCGTTGCGCTAAATACAAAATATCCATATGTGAAATGATGGTCACAGATAGCTGCATTAGCACCAAATTCACTTTCCTTATAATAAATAGTTCCCCATGCTTCATTATAGACAAAATAACTTATGTCATTTTTTCCATCGTATGTAAACCAGTCTACTAATCTTGCTTTAAGTCTTTGAAGGAAAACCTCCTTCAATTCAATATCACCAATCTGGTCAGCCATTATTACACCCATTGCAAGTGGATGTAAATTCTTACCTTCCCAATAAGCATCTGCAGCAGGTGTAATATTCTTTGTTGAATTTTCCAAATCCTTAAGATATCTTGATACGGCTTCTGTATCAAAAGTAGCCTCTCCATTAGCATCCTTTTCTCCATTTGGCTTAGCAAATACAGCTATTAATCCTGAAAAATCAGATACTGTAGTAAATTCATTACTCTGAATGGCTTTCATATCTCCTCTTACTGATGGATATATTGCAAATTCACTTCCGTTCTTTGATGAATATTTCCACTGATGTGGCATCATACACATAAATGTTGTATCATTAAAACCTGTTCTTTTAACTTTTGTTGTTACTTTATAATCTGATGTCATTTTTGCATTGTCATCATCATATTTATATGTTACAGAAGTTTTATCAACAAATGCATAACCATGCTTGTAGAATTTTTCGATCTGACTCTTTGATGTCATTGTTCCAATTGACATGTAGCTATTTTTATTTGCAAATTCAACTTTAATATTATTTCCTACTTTTTTAAATACTGTTCCTTCTGGAACCGATAAACAATAATAACTTTTTGATGTTTTTGTTTTATCTTTATTATCATCATCAGTAATTTCAAGTCCAATATGGTCTGTTGTAACAGAACCACTTGCAAGTATTTCTTTTCCATTTCCATCAAATATAGATGTTATAGAAGACGATGATATTGTAAATGCTTCAGTATCACCAAATTCGTTATATATATATGGTGAGCCTTTTACAAACGTACTTGTCATAGCTACGTGATTATCATCTGCTAACTGTGCCGTAACTGAAAAATCACTATAACCGGCTACTTTATCACAAGCTGTATCTGTGTCTAAATTTTCCGGCAAAATATAAAAGTCAGGTGTTGTTTCTGAAATAACAGATAAATTTACAGCTGTAGCTGCATGATCCTGAAGCCATCCGTCTGTAGCTGTAAGAACACTTAATCCTTTTGTTGAAAATCTAACTTTAAAAGGCATTGTACAAATTGTATTGCCAAACTTCTTTATAAGCATTGACTGCCACCAGTCATTACTTTCTATAGGTGCCTTTACATTATCTGTCTTATAATACGGAACTTTTGCCTGTTCCAAATACATATCATTAGAAATATACGTTGCTTTACCTGCTGTCTTTGTCTTTGTCTTTGGTAATTCAGGTAAATTAATTGCAGGTTTTTCATCACCTTCTTTATATTTATATACTTCTAATTCTGAAATCCCTATTCCACTTCCCTTTTCAACTTTACTATACGCTAAGACACGAACATATCTTACATTCTGTGCATATACCTGTCTATTATCCGTAGAATTAGGTGTTCCTTTAACATTTCTATATATGCTTGTCCAATTTTTATCGTCATTTGATACCTGATAATCATATACTTTTCCTGCATCACCCGTCCATGTAACAGATATACGACCTATATCATAACTGTCACCTAAATCTACACTCAACCACTGATTAATATCATTTTTAGATGAGAATGATGTATTCATATCACCATCTACTGCATTCTTTCCAACTACTTTATCAAGTTCCTTTTGTAATAAATTTCCTTCTTTATCATACATCCACCATTCATCTTTTAGGCCTGATGTTTTTGTTTCTTTATTAAGTGCGATGTTTTCTCCGTAATTTACTGGTCTTTTTACAACACCATCTGTTCCATATACCTGAAATTCAAACATTGAAACTCCATAGTTAGTTGCTCTCTCTGTACAAAGCATCTTTACATATCTTGCAGATGTTGCACTCATATCTTCTTTATTAATAGTCTGTTTAAGATTTGCTGAAGAATCAACCTCTACTCCATTGTTTCCTTTATTTCCAATAGACACATCAATTTCGCATGTTCCTGATCCAAGTTCTTTTCCATCATCTTTAGATAATGCCGTAACCTTTATTGTATGCTTTCCCTCATCAAGTTTTATTTGTCCTCCTGCAACTCCATGTCCTGTGAATTTGTAATTATCAGGAGCTGAGGCAATTTCATCATTCTCTGTTACTCTGTATACTGCATTATCCACACTAGTCCAATTAGCTGCTGCATAAAAGCACTTATTATTATCATCATACTTAATTTCATATGACACTGCCATATTTACAAATGCACCCGGCTTAGTACCTTTTTCATATACAGTTGTCCAGTTTTCTTCATCATCTGATAACTGTATTTCATACCTTTTAGCATACGCAGCTTCCCACTGAATATAAATATGGTCAATATCCGTTTTCTTTCCTAAATCAACATAAAACCATTCATCTTTATCACTCTGTGCTGCCTGCCATCTTGTAGTTATGTCATCATCAACTGCTTTTTCAGGTCCACTTCCATCACCATTCTGTGAGCTTGCATAAACTGGTCTCCCCTTTGAAATTACATAAGGAGTATCATCGCTTTCTGCAGCTTTAATACTAAATAGTTGTGTCTGTGGACACAATGTAAAAACCATTGCTGCTGAAAGTATTAATGATACTCCCCTCTTAAGTAACCTATTCATCATTTCCCTTACCTCTTCCTAATTTTATTAATTTCCTTCTAATTAATATTATAATTCATATTTAAAATCAAAAAAACTAAAAAAACTTTTTTATATTTTTTTTGTCATTATTGTATGTTTTATACTATATTTTTTCTTGTTTTCATTAACATTTCATATTGTTTTTATACATTTTTAATAAAACCCCATTATTACTTTTGAAACATTTCAATAGCAATAATGGGGTTTTATCTGATATATATATTATTTTTTTAGTTCTATAAGTTTTATGTAACTTCTGACACAAATACTTAACTATCATAAGCCTAATTGGTCAAAATTTTTTTCTTTTCTTTAAGAAATTCATCACTAAATTTCTGTTCTACTAAACAATAACAGTCAATAACATTTTAACAATAAACGCTACAATCCATGCAACTACACACTGTAACACCACTATCATTGCTGCCCAGTTTCCACCTAATTCTCTTTTTACAGATGCAATTGCAGCTACGCAAGGTGTATATAATAATGTAAATACAAGAAAAACTATAGCGGTAGTTGTATCAAATGCTGTATAAAGTGCTATATTTGTTCCACCGAAAAGAACTGTCAATGTACTTACAACGCTTTCTTTTGCTGTAAATCCTGTAATAAGTGCTGTTGATATTTTCCAATTTCCAAAACCTAATGGTTTAAATATCGGAGAAATAATACTTCCAACTAAAGCCAAAATGCTGTCTTTAGAATCCTCAACAACATTTAATTTCAAATCAAAAGTCTGAAGGAACCATATTATAATAGAAGCTAAGAATATAATTGTAAATGCTCTTGTAATAAAGTCTTTTGCCTTATCCCATATCAATCTTCCTACATTTTTTATTCCCGGAAGTCTGTAATTTGGAAGTTCCATAACAAAAGGAACAGGCTCTCCCTTAAATTTCGTATGATTTAATATTAGCGCGTAAATTATTGCAACTATAATTCCCGTAAAATATAAAGCAGTCATAACCAATGCTCCATATCTAGGGAAAAATGCTGCGGTAAACATTGCATAAATAGGCAATTTTGCCGAGCAACTCATAAAAGGAGTAAGCATTATTGTCATTTTTCTGTCTCTTTCAGATGGCAATGTTCTTGTAGCCATTATAGCCGGAACTGAACACCCAAAACCGATTATCATTGGAACAAAGCTTCTCCCTGACAGACCAATTTTTCTTAATAATTTGTCCATTACAAATGCTACTCTTGCCATATATCCACTATCTTCAAGCAATGATAGAAAGAAGAATAAAATAACTATAATCGGTAAGAAATTCAATACACTTCCAACACCTGTCAATATTCCATCAACCACAAGCGACCTCAGCACTTCATTAACCTGTATGCTAATAAGTGCTTTATCACAAGCATTTGTAACAAAATCAATAGCTATTTCCATAAGATTAGAAAGCCATGCACCTACCACTCCAAATGTCATCCAGAATATAAACGCCATTATTGCAATAAACGAAGGTATCGCTGTGTATTTTCCTGTAAGCACTTTATCTATTTTCTGACTTCGTATATGTTCAACGCTTTGCTTTGGTTCAACAACTGTAGCCTTGCAAATTTTGTCAATAAATGTAAATCTCATTTTTGCAAGAGCAGCCACTCTGTCTAATCCGCTTTCATTTTCCATCTGCAAAATGATGTGTTCAAGCGTTTCTTTTTCATTTTGATCAAGTTCAAGTTTTTTAAGCACTTCGTCATCGCCCTCTACTAATTTACTTGCTGCAAATCTTGTAGGAATCTCTTTTTTATGTGCATGATCCTCAATCAAATGCATTATAGAATGAAGACACCTGTGCATTGCTCCGCCATCTTCACCATTCGCATCACAAAAATCCATTCTTCCCGGACGTTCTCTATACTTTGCAACGTGTATCGCATGGTCGATAAGTTCATCTATACCTTCATTTTTAGCGGCAGATATAGGAACTACCGGTATTCCCAATGCTTCTTCTAATTCATTTATCTTAATAGTTCCGCCGTTTTTATGAACCTCATCCATCATATTTAACGCTAAAACCATCGGTATATTAAGCTCAATCAATTGCATTGTCAAATACATGTTTCGTTCAAAATTTGTTGCATCTACAATATTGATAATTCCTCTTGGTCTGTCATTTAAGAAAAAGTCTCTTGTTACAATCTCCTCACTTGTATAAGGCGACATTGAGTATATTCCAGGTAAATCAGTAACCAAAGTATTCTCATGTTTTCTAATCTGTCCATCTTTTCTATCGACTGTAACTCCTGGGAAATTACCAACATGCTGATTTGAGCCTGTCAGCTGATTAAATAATGTTGTCTTTCCACAGTTCTGATTACCTGCAAGACCAAATGTTATTAATTCATCATCTTTTAATTCTTCGCCACGTTGCTTAACATGGTATATTCCCATTTCTCCAAGACCTGGATGATGTAACAATTTGTCCTTACCTGATTCCGTTATCTTCTTATTCTTCGTTTTTACCTTATTATCCGATAATTTATTATCATTTTCATTGCACATATTTATTTCTATTTTTTGTGCATCCTCTAATCTAAGAGTCAATTCATATCCCCATATACGGTACTCAATGGGATCTCCCATTGGAGCAGCTTTAACATAAGTAATTTTTGTTCCCGGAATTATTCCCATATCCAGAAAATGACCTCTTAAATTTCCTTCTCCACCAACCACAGAAATAATTCCCGATTGGCTTTGCTTTAATTCTGAAAGTTTCATATGTACCTCTCTTTTGCAATTAAGGATACTTTAACTATATACTCTAATAATTAATTCATATTGATATATTACTTATCCCAAATTGCATTTGTCATTATGTATTATCCTGTACATTATAGCATCGTTTTTTACTATGTACTATATTTTTTTAATTTTAACTCTGCTTTAAATCATATCAATTTAAAACTGTCAGCAATTAGTATGTGCATTAATTAGTGTTATCACTAATATTGGGATTTTAGTTGTCAACTATTTTACGATATAGGTTGACAATTCATCTTTTACCATTTATATTGTCATATGTATGATAAAAATTGATTCAATACAACAATTGAAATCAACAATAAATACATATTCGGATATCTGTCAAATTTCAGAATATCTATACATGATTATTTTTATAAAAAAAGGAGAAAACAATGTCAACAACAGAAAATTTAACAGCAACAAAATCATCAAGCAAAGCAACAGATATAACTTTAATTGCTTTATTTGCAGCATTAATGGCAATATGTTCTTGGATTTCAATTCCATTAACAGTTCCATTTACACTTCAAACATTTGCAGTATTTACTACTTTAGGAATTTTAGGTGGAAAGCGTGGAACACTTTCTGTTATTGTCTATATTTTACTCGGAACGGTAGGACTTCCTGTATTTTCAGGATTTAAAGGTGGAATTGCTGTACTTTTAGGTACAACAGGAGGCTATATTGTTGGTTTTTTAACTACTGCTTTAATTTACTGGTTATTTACATCTTTATTCGGAAATAAATTTATTGTTAAACTTATTGCACTAGTTTTAGGTCTTGCAATCTGCTATGCATTTGGTACAGCCTGGTTTATGGTTGTATACATGAAATCAACAGGAGCCATTGGTCTTGCAACTGTTCTTGGATGGTGCGTAACACCTTTCGTTATTCCTGATTTAGTTAAACTCGCAGTTGCATTCATTATATCTGACCGTGTAACAAAAGTAATTAAGTTATAATTCGTATATCAGTCCATAAACAGACAAGCTTTATGTTTGTCACAAAAAAACTACGGCTTAAATATTAAACCTACCATTGAAAGTCAAATTTTTTAGTCAAACTTTTGAAAGGTACTTAATATTTAAGTCGTAGTTTTTTATTATTTCTTTATTAAATAGATGTCGTAGTCTCCTAACTTTGATGTCTGTGGATTGTTACGTGCTACACACTCCAACAATTCTATCCTAATGCCACATCTAAAATCATCATAATCATAAATCCAAATGCAAACCCGATTGTTGTTATATTTGAATGTTCTCCTTCTACTGATTCAGGTAGTAATTCTTCTACAACAACATATATCATTGCCCCTGCTGCAAATGATAATAAATATGGTAACAACGGTAGTACAATTCCCGTAAGCATTATTGTTATTACCGCCGCAATTGGTTCTACTATACCTGATAGCATTCCATATACAAATGATTTTTTCTTTGTATTACCTGCTGCCACCAGAGGCAGTGAAATTATTGCTCCTTCTGGAAAATTCTGAATAGCAATACCAATTGAAAGTGCCATCGCTCCTGCGAGAGTTATTCCTGTATTGCTTGCTGCCATTCCGGCAAATACAACACCTACAGCCATTCCTTCAGGTATATTGTGAATCGTAACTGCCAAAATTAACATCGTCGTTTTCTTTAATGATTTTTTTGGTCCTTCGGGTTTATCACTTCCGGCATGCAAATGAGGAACTAGCATATCCATTCCAAGTAAAAATAGGATTCCAAGCATAAATCCTAAACACGCCGGTATAAATGACAATTTTCCCATTCCTGATGACATATCTAATGATGGAATTAATAGTGACCATACTGACGCTGCCACCATAACTCCTGATGCAAATCCAAGTAAACTTTTTTGTACTTTATCATTTAATTTGTCCTTAACAAGAAATACACACATTGCTCCTAGTGTAGTTCCTATAAAAGGTATCAAAACACCAATTGAAATATTCATCTTTCACCTCCGATTTCTATATATGAACCATTCAAAATTTCGAGTATTCATTATATTTAACATTATCACTTTTACTTTTATTAATCATATGCATATTTTCTTTTTTCAATAACTACTTTTTATTTTTCTTAAATATTCTAACACAAAAAACAGCTATCGGAAAATTCTTTTAATTCACATTAAAATTCTCAAAATTAAAATATAATATTTAAATGTGATTCATTTCTTCTGATAGCCATTTTTTATTTTATGTAATAATATAATATTTTAATAATTATTATCAAAATATGTTAATTTATTATTTTTTTCTAATAATTACTTTTCTCTTAGACCATTCGCCATATACTGTTATACCTCTGCATATGCTATATGCTCTTGCTCTTACATAATACTTTTTATTTGGTTTTAATCCTTTAACTTTAAAGTTTGTTTTTGTTGAAGAATAACTGTTTGTCTTTTTAGCTGTAAATTTCTTATTTGCTGATACCTGTATCTGATATCCTTTAACATTACTTACTTTCTTTAAATTTACATATGCTTTCTTCGCACTTTTCTTCTTATAAGCCTTTTCGATTTTTACCTTTTCGATTTTTCCGGCTGAATAGTTGTTTTCAGGATTAACTGTACTTCCACTAATTTCTGCTGTCGTTTCACTTGTTGCAGTTGTTGTTTCGTTATTTTCGCTGTTTGTTGTTACATTAGCATTGTCTGTTGTAGTGCCAGGTTTATCATTATGTTTATCCGTTGTTGTAACATTAACATTGTTTGTAGTAGTATTTATCTTCGTTGTTGTTGTAACATTTTCCTTTGTTGTTTCAACAAAAGTTGTCTTTGTTGTAGGACTGATAACAGGCGTTTTAGTTGTAGTCGGTACTTTTGTTGTCTCATTTGCACCTGTATCGTCTGTTCCATAAATAGCAAGGTCATAAATTGAATATCCGTAACCAGTTGTTCTTGCTGTTCCGTTTATCTTTACATATCTTGCCTTCTGCATTGTTTTAAATGATGTTGAATCATATCTTCCACCATTTGAAACATCTTCAATCGTTGCAACAGTTGTATAATTTTGTCCATCTGTAGAAATCTGAATTGTATAATCTTTTGCAGCTGCATTTTCCCAGATTATATCTACCTGTTTAATATTTCTTAACTGACCTAAATCAATTATAAGATTTTGTGGGTCTTTACCATGTTCTGATTCCCATCTTGAATTATAATTATCGTCAATTGCTTTGTCTGCTGTGTTTCCACCTATCTGAGATGAAGCTGTAGCAGTTACTCCATTTGCTTTAACATAATCTGTACATGTTACATTGTTAGCTGTTATAGAGTCATCTAATAATGAATTTCTTTTTGAAAAAGTTGTCTTAACATCTTCTTCCTTAGGTTCTGATGGTGTGTAGCCTTCAGGGTTACCATAATTAGCATAGATTTCTCCTAATTCAGTTAACTCTCCTGTACTATTTGTCCATAAAGCTGATGCACCATTGTTTTCATCTGTGGTATTAAATGAGAACCATGAATATCTCTCAACATATGGTCTTGCATTTAATCCATCTATAACTGTTGTCATAAATTCTTTCAAAGATTCCCTGCCATATGTATTACTATATCCCCATCCGCTTACAGCAAATTCAGTAACCCAGATTGGTTTATGATACATTTGATATGTCTTATCAACAACATCTGTTAAAAATGTATTTGCTCCTGCTGCTCCACCATAAGTTCCATAATAACAATGTAACGGAATGAAATCTATTGTGTCATGGTCTATGCTATCCATAAAAGTTCTAAACCATGTTCCTCCACTCCATGATGGACTTTGCGCCGGTGCCGGTGCGCCTAAATGATAACTGTTTCCTAAAAATTTATACCAGTTGTTTATAGCGGTATTAACATTTATATTACTTCCACCTACATCACCACCCATATCAGGTTCGTTGTATGCAAGTAAATATTTATAATTCTTACTTGCAATTGATGGAATCGCATTTTCAGCTTTTGTTCCCCAAATCATTGGAACGTAATCCATTCCTTTGTATGCTTCATATGAAAATGGACCTGTACCCCAGTTGTAATACCATCCCATATTCATCTTTCTCGGATTCAAATTAACTCCCATGTCATTATTAACACATAATCCCTTTTTCGTAATTGAAAAATAGGAAACCAGTGTTGAAACTGATGTTCCATTTGTATAAAAAGCCTTAACAAAAACTGAATACATCTTTACCTGAGTTGTATAATACTCATACTTTGTCTCTGTTGTTGTTGCTTTTTTTAGTCCATCAATGTACAACTCATATTCTTTTACAGTACCGGGTGCCTGAGTCCATTCTATGTCAAAATAACCCGCACCTTTTAACTCGTTGTCCCATGGGCTAACTATTTCAAACTTTTCTGCTCCCGTAACATTTGTTTTAACATTACAAAATGGCATGCCTGCAACAATCATAACCACAGACATAATAATTCCTAAAAAACGTTTGCTACACTTCATATTTCATGTCTCTCCTTATTTAGTTTTTACCCATTCAATTTTCCTGTATATGAGTATATCAAATTCTTTATAAAATTAAAACGTTTTTAGACAATTTATACAAATTTTACTATTTTTTCATATTCGTTTTGTGCACTACTATTAAAAAAAGAGAAGTTCTGGAATATTTTAACTTCAGCACTCCTCTTTCTATCACATTATTTAATTCTTATAGTTCATATACTCCTACTTTAACTCATTTAAACATCATATTATTTAATTCCTGTAACCTTATATTCAAGTTTTTCAACTGTTTCCTTTAAAACATTGTTATCCACATCCTTAGTTAATTTAACAACAGCTTCATTTTTTTCATGATCTGCAATAGCACTTTCTACTCCATCAATTGCTTCTAAAGCAGTCTTTACTGCCTTTTCACAATGTCCACACATCATTCCTTCAATTGTCATTATTTTTTCCATTTTCTTTGTCTCCTTTACATTTAAATTTGTATCATTATTTTTAACATTACAATCCAAATCACATTTTTCACTTGAAAATACTTTTGCTTCATTAACACTTACAGTATTATCACCATCGCTACTTTCATCATTTTTATGAACTTTAAATAAATTCAATCGTAATGCATTTGTAACTACACATACACTTGATAAACTCATTGCCGCTGCTCCAAACATTGGATTTAATTTTAATCCAAATAATGGGAACCATACGCCTGCCGCAAGAGGTATTCCTATTACATTATAGAAAAATGCCCAGAATAGATTTTCGTGAATATTTCTCAATACACCTTTACTTAATCTTATTGCTCCAGGTACATCTCTTAAATCACTTTTCATTAAAACAACACTTGCCGCATCAATTGCAACGTCTGTTCCTGCTCCAATTGCTATACCGATGTCTGCTCTTGTTAATGCCGGTGCATCATTTATACCATCACCTACCATGGCTGTCTTTCCAGTTTCTGAAAGTTTGCGGATTATTTCTTCTTTTCCCTGTGGTAAAACTCCTGCATAGATTTCATCCACGCCTGCTTTCTTTCCTATTGCCTGTGCTGTCTGCTCATTATCACCTGTAATCATGACAACCTTAATTCCCATATTCTTAAGATTCTTAACAGCTACTATGCTTTCTTCTTTTATTACATCCGCTACTGCAATAATTCCAAGCACCTCTTTGTCTTTACAAAAATACAATGGAGTTTTTCCTTCTTTTGCAAATTCGTCTGCCTTCTTTTTAAGTTCATTATTTATATTTGCAAATTTATTTATATATGCAAAATTACCACCTGCTATATTATTTTCTTCATATTCACCTTTTAATCCATATCCTGCATCAATTGAGAATTCACTAATTTCCTGTTTTTTAATATTATTATTTTTTCCATATTCAACTATTGCTGATGCCAAAGGATGTTCGCTTTTACTCTCCAATGCGTATGCAATCTTTAACAACTCATCCTTATCTTTTCCAACAATATCTGTTACAACCGGTTTACCACTTGTAATCGTTCCTGTTTTATCCAAAGCAACTATCCTAGTTTTTCCTGTATTTTCAAGAGCTACCGCATTTTTAAATAAAATATTATTTCTAGCAGCTTTTCCATTACCAACCATTATTGCTACCGGTGTTGCAAGTCCTAATGCGCATGGGCAACTAATTACTAATACTGATATTCCTCTTGCAAGAGCAAAGCCTACTTCTTTTCCTGCAACAAGCCATACAACTATAGTTATAAGTGCTATCACAATTACAACAGGTACAAATACTCCTGATACTTTATCTGCTGCTTTTGCTATAGGAGCCTTTGTTGCTGCCGCATCACTTACCATATGAATTATTTGTGACAAAGTGGTATCCTCACCTACTCTTGTTGCCTTACATTTAATAAAACCTGACTTATTAATTGTTGAGCCAAATACTTCGTTATCCACCGTTACATCTTTTGGAACACTTTCTCCTGTAAGGGCTGACTCGTCAATAGCACTGCTTCCTTCTATTACGATTCCGTCTGTAGGAATACTTTCACCTGGTCTTACAACAAAAACATCTCCTATTGTCACCTTTGAAATATCCACAACTTTTTCAGTTCCATTTGCATCAATTATTGTAGCCGTTTTTGGTGCAAGCTTCATAAGTCCCTTTAGGGCATCTGTTGTTTTTCCTTTAGAAAATGATTCAAGCATCTTACCTAGTGTAATTAATGTAAGAATCATTGCTGCTGATTCAAAATAAAATTCATGCATATAATGATGTACAAGTTCCATATTTCCATCAACCTGTGCAAATGTCATTGCATACAGCACATACAAACTATATCCAAATGAAGCTCCTGAACCAAGTGCTACTAAAGTATCCATATTAGGAGCTTTATTTATCAATCCTTTCAATCCACTTACAAAAAATTTTTTATTTATAATCATTATTATAATTGTAAATAGCATCTCCGTAAGTCCCATGGCAATATGATTCTTTTCAAATGCATCCGGAACCGGGAATCCCCACATTGTGACACCCATTGAAACATACATAAGTGGCACAAGAAATATTAATGACCATATAAATCTGTTTCGTATTTTCTTTGTTTCATCTGAATTATCAAGTTCTTCTATCTGGTCATCCTCTGATTTTGTTTTTTCATTCTCCTGTGGTTTTGCCTTATATCCCGCATCCTCAACTGCCTTCATTATTACTTTAGGATTGACATTACCCTCAACTATCATTGAATTCGTAAGTAAATTCACCGCTACAGAATCTACCCCATCTACTTTGGAAACAGCTTTTTCCACCCTGCTACTGCATGCGGCGCAGCTCATTCCATATACTGAATATTTTTTCAACGTTTATCACCTCGATTGCTATTTATTATAATTGACTTCGTCAAATTAATTGTTTTATTTAGTTTCATAAATTCACTTATTCAACTTAATTTACTTATTTAATTTAGCTTAACATATTTATTTCATTAATTTCTGTAGTGTAGCAACTAATTCATCAACTACTTCTTCATTACCCTGTTTCAAATTATCAACTACGCAGGTTTTAATATGATTAGTCAATAATACTTTACTAAAGCTATTTAAAGCAGATCTGATTGCTGATACCTGCACTAACACATCTGTGCAATATGCATCATTTTCAATCATATTCTTAACACCTCTTACCTGTCCTTCAATTCGGTTAAGTCTGTTAATCAAATCCTTATATTCTTTTTCTGTTCTTTCTTTTGTTTTATGACTACAGCAACTATGGTCTTCAACAGTACAGCATTTGCTACATTTTCCACTTGCTGTTGCCTGAACTTCTTTTTTATTTTCTTCCAAAATGGCTCCTTTCATACACCTTTATTTATATTAGTCTTTTATTTTTCCCATTTGCATTATATACCCCTATAGGGTATATGTCAAGTTGTTTTATTTATCTTTATATCAACAAAAGTTTTCTCTATTATTTGTCTTTTGCTTCGTATTTATTTGCTTTTTAACTTTATTTTTTAATTTGGTTCTATAAACATAAACTTATCCTACATAAAAATACTCCCTCTGCCGTTTTATCCGGCAAAGAGAGTATCATTGTTACTATCATATTTATTATGTCGAAGTTATTTATGCACAATTATTTGTGCTATAAAAAGATGTTGTGGCAAAAGATCAAAACCTTGATGCCTACGGATTGTTCCGTGCTACGCACTTCCGCAATCCTACCAATCATATAAACATATTACTTAAGAAATCCATTAACAATCTGTTCTTCTGCTTCTTCTTCGCTAAGGCCTAACGTCTGTAACTTGATTAACTGTTCGCCTGCAATTTTACCAATTGCGGCTTCATGAATTAATGAAGCATCTAAATCATTAGCTGTAATTTCAGGTAAAGCTGTAATCTTAGCATTATCCATTATAATGGCATCGCATTCTGAATGGCCTGTACATTTTGCATTTCCATTAATTACAGAATAAAATGCCTGTTTTGAATTGCCTTTTGCAACTGAACGTGAAATAACATTTGCACTTGAACCGTCCCCATTCATATCTACATTGAAATGAGTTTCCGCGAACTGGTTTCCATGTGTCATAATTCTTTCTGTAATAACAATCTTTGCATCTTTGTCTAATTTAGCTTCGGTGATACGGTTTGTCGAATCAATTCCTTTAATCTGAACTGTCTCCATTTCCATATAACCACCCTCTTCAATATTAACAATTGTAGTAGGATTCATTACATTTTCACCATTTCCATCACCATTTCCATAATGTTTTTCAACATATTTTACTCTGGCATTTTTTCCAATATAAAATGTATGAATACCATCATGACGTGATTTCTTATCTCCACCATTATGTATTCCACATCCTGCAACGATAAGCACATCTGCTCCTTCGCCAATATGGAAATCATTGTATACACATTCTTCTAATCCTGTTTTACTTATAACTACAGGAATATGAACGCTTTCATTTTTTGTTCCCGGTTTAACGTAAATGTCAATACCGTCTTTATCTTCTTTTGTTACAATATCAATATTAGCAGTTGTATTTCTGCTGTCTTTTTTGCTGTTTGCCCTTATGTTGTATGCGCCTGCCGGAATTTCATGTAATCCAGTAAGCTGTTCAAATAATTCCATCTGAATTTTGTCCATGATTTTCCTCCTTATGACTGTAATTTGGCACATGGGCCATTATTTTCTGCTCCAAGAACCATCGGAAGAATTTCTTCTTTACTTCCGTGTGCCTTGATAACTCCGTCTGCTAACAAAACAATTTCATCTGCAATATCAAGAATTCTTTCCTGATGAGAAATAATTAAAATTGAGTTTTTATTATTTTTCTGCATTTTTTCAAATACTTTAATAAGGCTGTTAAAACTCCACAAATCAATTCCTGCCTCTGGTTCATCAAATACTGAAAGTTCTGTTCCTCTTGCAATAATTGTCGCTATTTCTATTCTCTTTAACTCACCACCTGAAAGACTTGCATCCACTTCACGGTTAATATAGTCTCTTGCGCAAAGTCCTACTTCTGAAAGATATTCGCAGGCTTCACTAATTGTAAGCTGCTTTCCTGCCGCTATTCTAAGTAAGTCAATAACTGTGATTCCTTTAAATCTTACAGGTTGCTGGAACGCAAAACTAATTCCCAATTTTGCTCTTTCCGTAATAGACATATTTGTAATATCTGTGCCATTATATAAAATCCTTCCTTCTGTTGGCTGATTAATTCCTACGATTAATTTTGCCAAAGTAGACTTTCCACTTCCATTTGGTCCTGTAATGGCTACAAATTTGCTTTCATCAATATTCATACTGATGCCGTTTATTATATTTTTCACACTGCCATTTTCATCGTTTACGCTAAACTTCACGTCTCTTAACTCAAGCATATTGTATAACTCCTTTTCCATTGGCACTGCTGACTTTTGCAATTGCCCCGTTTATCATTGAGAACTGAGGTCCTTTATGTCCGATATCCGCATCAAATATAACCGGAACGTCTAAATCTCCTAAAATAGACATAACTGCCTCATTATATGGCTGTTCTATCCACGTATTATACATCAATGGCCTTCCAAATACAAATCCCTTTACATATTTAAAATATCCCATCTGTTTCATTTGCCATAAATGTGTTATTAACGTAGTATCACTAAAATCAAAGCTTTCTAAGAACCATATAATACCATCATCTTTATATTTATGAATAAATTCTTCTGTTCCGTCATACTTTGTTCCGATTAAAAAGCAGATAACATCAAGGCATCCTCCTATTAATCTTCCTGACATTTCAATCTTCTCTTCACCACGTCCGTTTATCCAGCATACTTCTTTATCTTTATAGTATCCTTCAAAACCTGTTTCATATTCATGGCGGTCGGATTCATAATAGTCAAATGATTTCTGAATTCTTACATTTCCCTCTAACACACCTAATGCATTGCTTACAGCCGTTTGCCATGGGTTCATGCCAAAATCTCCAAAATTACATCCATAAACAGATGCCACATCACATTTTGTCATAATGGGAAATACTAATCCTGTATTATCTGAATATCCCTGAACCCATTTTGGATTTGCCTTAATTTTTTCAAAATCCACATATTCAAGCATCTCCATTAAATAATCCCCACCTGCGGCACAAAATATTCCTGAGACTTCATTTTTATCAAATAATCTGTTAAATTCTTCTGCTCTAATTTTTGCGGTATTGCTTACGCCTCTTTTATCAGCCTTAAAAACACTGTCAGTAAATTCAACATTATATCCTCTGTTTTTAAGTTGCTCTACCCCTTTGTTAAATCTTTTTATTTTAATTTCATCTGTTATTCCATTTGACGGGGCCGTAACAGCTATAGTGTCATTTTTCTTTATATACTTTGGAAAAATCATTATTGTCTCCTTTGTCTATGCTCAGTAAAACTTATTTCATCGCCAAGCGTTACAGAGTATATTATTTCATCTTCAACTTTTTTATCTGTAATCTGCTCAATTGCTTCTTTATAGTAATCTAACTGAACACTGTATTTATCATACAATTGTTCCATTTTTCTTACTTTGTCAGTTTTATAGTCTACTACATAATACCTTCCATTTTCAATAAAACATACGTCAATAATTCCCTGAATTACAACAAGTTCCTCTGAATCGGTATTTGGATTCACTTCACAAGCCTTCTTTCCAAGAAGAAATTTCTGTTCTCTAAACAGCTCTCCTCTCGACTGTGCCTGTTTCATTCTTTCAAATAAGTCTGTTTTACTAAAAGCAATAACATCATTTTCATTTATACAATCTGCTCCTGCCTTATCTATCAGACCTCTCTTAACATAACCATTAATCATTTCATTAACAGACTCTACTGTATATTCAGGCAAATTCAAATCCATAAGTTCAAATATCCTATGATAAGCTGTTCCTCTGTTTGCACCTGTTAGCTTTTCATGAAGCTGTTCGTCCGATTTTGCAAAATCAGGAATTATATCCGGCAAATCTTCTTTAAATATTTCCATACCATCCTGCTGCTCATCATATTCATGTAATGCCTGTCTCTTGATTTCAGTAACACTTGCCTTTGCACTTATATTTACATCCTCATAATACGGATACTCCCAATTTAAGTTTTTATTAAGAATCTCCTCTGTTATCTTATCATATGTTTTTTTACCATCAATTTGAAGCAATTCCTGTTTCTTAGTATTATCATCATTTAACTCAATATACTCTTTTAGTTTATCATCTTCTGTTTCACCACAAATTGCTGTTATTCTTACACTTGCATCAGTATTGTACAATTCTTCATTTTGTGCCTCTGTAAAACTATCATAATAATTTAACAACTCATCTGCGCCTTTGTTTCTTGATGTAGCAAGCAATATCCAATCCATAAAATTGTTAATGTCTGTAATTTCACTTCGTGTTGCCTGTAAATATGGATTTCTTCTGTATCCACTTATTTTTTCGATTTCCTTTTCTATATCTTTTACCGCACCGGTTACAATAAGTTTTTCCTGTGCTCTAGTCATTGCAACATATAAAAGTCGAAGTAATTCAGCTTTATTTTCTTTTGTAATTGCATTTCTTATAACACTTTTTACAAGTGAACTGTCTTTTACTTTCAACTCATGATTAACATAATCCATTCCGATTCCATACTCTTCATGGATTGCAATTGCATCTTTTTCAGGTCTGAATTTTGATGTAGCATTTGCTAAAAATACTATAGGAAACTGTAATCCTTTGCTTTTATGAATTGACATTATTCTTACAATATTATCACTTTCATCTACTGACAAAGCTTCTCCTTCTTCTCTTACAACCTTAACTTTCTCAATGTATCTGATAAAGTTAAAAAGTCCTGAATAGCTGGAATTTTCATAAGCAACTGCTTTTTCTTTCAATTGCTCAATATTTTTTATTCTTCTTAATCCTGAAGGAAGTGCCATAATATAATTTTCGTATCCGTTTATTTTAAGTATTTTATCTATAAGGTCATATACTGTTATATACGGAATTTCTTTTCTTAAGTTATTAATAAGATTCATGAAATTTGTAATCTTATCAATAAGTTTCTCATCATCTCCATCATATAAGTATGACTTTAATTCATCATATAAACCGCTTTCTTCATCATTAATGCGGATTTGTGCCAATTCACTTTCAGAAAAATTAAACATTGGCGATAGCATTATGCCTGCAAGTGGAATATCCTGTCTTGGATTATCTAAAACATTTAAAAAATTTAGTACTGTTAATACTTCTTTTGCATCATAAAATCCCGTTTTTGTTTCAGTGTATGCCGGTATTCCATATTTTTCTAAAACATCAACATACTGACTTGAAATTCCTTTTATTCCTCTTAAAAGAATAACTATATCACTATACTTTGCATTTCTTAAATTTCCATCTTTATCCTGAACCTTCATTCCAAAATCAGGGTCTACAATCTTTTTAATCTTCTTTGCAATTTGTTCCATTTCATATTCTTTGTCACCCTCGATTAAAATAATATCTGTTGAATTATCCTGTGTATCAGGCAACTCTTTAAAAGTTGCACCACATACTAATCTGTTGTTATCTATATATTCAATTCCTCCTGTATGTCTGCACATAATCGTATCAAATATGTAGTTAACGCTATCTATTACTTTTTTTCTACTTCTAAAGTTTTTATCAAGAATTATTTTACGTTTTGGTGCATTAGTTTCTTCACTGTAAGTATCATATTTTTCTAAGAATAAATTTGGATTAGCAAGTCTGAATCGGTAAATACTCTGCTTAACATCTCCAACCATGAAAACATTATTAATTCCAGCTCCATTTGAAATGCTTGTAAGTATCGCTTCCTGCACTGTATTACTATCCTGATATTCGTCAATCATTATTTCTTTATACTGTTTTGACATACTTATAGCTACATCTGACGGAACTATTTCTCCGTTTTCATTTTCATATGTTAAAATATTTAAGGCATAATGCTCCAAATCTGAGAAATCCATTATGGCATTTTCTTTTTTTGCCTCTTTTAGTTTATCCATAAATTCTAAGGCAAGGTCTATTATTACCTGAACCTGACTCTTCATCACATCTATTTCTTCTAATATTTCATCAATATCATATGACAAATAATCAGCCACCAGTTTATTTATTTTTGTTCCAACTTCACTTTTTATTGCCTTAACCTGTTCTGCTTTTTCAGGATTTAAGGCTTCTGGTTTGCCTGGAAGTCTTGGAATTTTATAATCTCCTAATGAATTTTTTAATGCTCTGTAGGATTGTTTTTCCATTGCAAGTTTACATGTTCCATGCATATCTGTTAAAGCCTTTATATAATTTACGGGACCGTCCGGCTGTTCACATATATTTATGGCATTTTCAAGTTTTTTGCATATATCAGGCATAATATTTTTAATATCACTAATATTTTTTACCATCCAGGGCTTATTGTTTAAATCATTTTCATCTGAAACAATATAATTATCAATGCATGACTTAACCCATTTTTCAGGATTTACATGACTTTCAGATGCAGTGTAAAGTTCCATTATCAGGTTTGTAACACTGTCATCTGCCTTAGACGCTTTATACTGCTCGATAAATTCCATAAATTCAGGTTCAGCCTCTTCATATCTGTTTGTAATGATTTCATCTAAAACATCTGCCTTTAAAAGTTCAATTTCACCTTCATCTCCAATTTTGTAATCCGGATCTAAATCTATTTTTTCAAAATTTTCTCTTACAACAAATGAACAAAAACTATCAATTGTTGTAATCCTTGCCGTATTTATCAGATTTATCTGCTTTTGTATATGCTCATTTTCAGGATGCTTCGCAATAATTTCATCTAATGCATTTCTTACTCTTTCCTTCATCTCAGAAGCTGCTGCCTTTGTAAATGTAACGACTAAAAGATTATCGATATCTACCAGATTATTTTCATCTGTCAATAATTTTATAATTCGCTCTACCAAAACTGCGGTTTTACCTGAACCGGCTGCCGCAGATACTAATATATTTTGGTCTCTTGCATCTATTACTTCTTTTTGTTTTGGAGTCCAATTTGGCATATTTATTTTTCTCCTTCCGAATCTTCATACATCTCATCTAACTTAGAAATTACTTCAGGCAATTTATACCCGGGAACCTCCGTATACTTATCTCCTGCATTTACATCAAAACTACACATGCCTGCATATGGACAATATGTACATGCCTTTTCTATAGGATTAACATCAATATTTCCCTCGCAAATTTCTTCTTTAAACTTCTCTGCCATATCTGAAACATAATTAATAAGTTCACCAAAATGCTTATTATCAATCGCCATTACATCTGCATAATAACTTTCATCTCTTTTAATTCTCACAGGAATAATATCCGAAGATTTTTCCATATTTTCATCTATATTTTTTAACACGTTGATATCGTCTGTAAAAATACCCGACATCTTATACTCTTTAAATCTTTTCTTATTGATTTCACAGGCAAGTCTTTCCTTTAGTTCTTCTTTTGTCAACGAACCGTCTTTCATGATTTTATTTTTTTCTGTTTTTGTCAGACCATTAGTATAAGGGTCTTTAATTTCATAATAAAATGCGCCTGCCGGCAAAACCTGTTTGTCCTTATATTTTTCCTGTTCTCTTTTTATTACATCTCCTAAATAAATAAGAAGCTGCATCTGTGTGCCGAAAAATGTAGAACTGATTTCAAATTTCTTTGACCCGGATTTATAGTCAATAATTTTCACATACACTTTTCCGTCGTTAGGATCTTCGTACAAATCCACTCTGTCTACTTTTCCGTGTTCAACTACCGACTCATAATAAGCCGGTTCAAACTTTCCTGCATTGATATGACTTTTTAATATCTCTGTAGTATTTATAGTTGTTTTTAAAATTTTTTTTGCAATATATTTATTTCTTGCATCACTTGAAATGGCATTATTTTCATATTCCTCAAATACGATATTTACACATTCTTCAACTAATTTCTGTATATCTTCGTCTGTTAAATTTCTCCAATTCAGATTTTTATTTCTTAATTTTCTGCAAAACAACTCTAACGAATAATGATATAAATTGCCAATATCATATGCAGCTATTTCAAATTTTCGTCTTTCTGAAAGCCTTAGACCATTAGCTAAAAACTGTGAATATGCACATGCAGCATATCTTTCAAGTCTTGTAATACCAATGTTGTGTCTGTTACCATACAGTCCTCTGGCAATTTCCGGCAGTAATTTTGGATGTCTTGATGTATAATAAATTCCTTCTATTATCATCTTTACAGCATTTTCTACTTCCCTGTTCTTAACAAGATTTGCAATCATCTGCTTTGTCTCATTATCCCCATCAAGGCTCTTATTTTCCTGCATTCTGTTTGTTATAAATTCTAACGCCTCTGTGATGTTTGTAATATCACCCGGAACATTTTCCTTACTACTTTCCTTTATTTCTTTTATTGATGGAAACATTCTGTTTATCAAAGTAAGAATATATGATTTTCTTAAAACTTCACCATCCATGCCTGATGTGCTATATGAAAAGTAGATTTTACCTGTAGGCTTTGCAAATAATGCATACAAATAAAATCTTTCAATATATATATTTTCTTTAGCCGTTGGCGCCAATACATAATTAGCTGAGCGCAAAAATTCTCTTTCCATATCCGTAATTATTCCGCTACCACTATTTGCAGAAGGCACAAGGCCGTCATTTACTCCTGCAAAAAAGATAATTTTCTTAATATCTTTTAATCTTGTTCTTTCCAAATCACCAACCATTACCGTATCAAGACCTGGAGGAATTATTCCAACTTTCTGACTTGCAAATCCTGATTCAACAATCTGTCTGAACTCTTTTACCGATACAATTTCATCACCTAAAAATTCCACTAGCTTATTAAGCATTTCTATAATGGTTTCATAAATCTGTTCGTATTCTTTTGCTTCATCCATTCTGCCTGCTTCATCACATTCCACTTTGTGTTTTTGTATCTTAAGCTGCCAGTCATTGTCTAAAATAAATTTGTAAATACTCTTTGTAAAATTAGTTATATCTGCATTTTTTATCTTTAAGTCTTTCCTCAAATCAGAAAACATTTCTATAATTTTTTCTCTTATCAAATTAATATTTTCCAATTCCTCTTCGCTAATATTTTTATACTGCTTTTCCCATTTTCTGTTGTAACTGTTAAATCCTCTTCTTCCTGACTGAAGTACATAATTTTCAATTATATCAATATCTTCTCTGTCAATATCCGTAATTCCTAATTTTAAAAATCTAAATAAACTTTCATATGAAAAATCTTTCTCAACCACTTCAATTGCAGCTACTATACCGTCAATAAAAGGATTTTTAGATATGTCCCTCTTATAATCTATAAAATTCGGAATACCTGATTTTCTAAATTCGTCCTGAATAAATCTATAATATCCTTCCATATCCGAAACTACTACAGCGATATCTTTATATTTATAATTTCCTGTAATCATCAACTTAGAAATTTCATTTGCAATCCATCCTGCCTCTTCTTTTGGATTAGATGTTACATGCATTTCTAAATTTTTGCACTCTTTATCATAATGTTTTACAACTCTATTTCTAAAGATATTTTCTTCTAAATAGCAAAGTTCATCATTATCAGCAATTCGTATCGGTCTTTTTCCTTTATTTACAATAACCATATTTTCGATTTCAACACTATTTCTTATTGCCAATTCTCTTAACTTTACAATTGTTTCTTTGCTGAGTGCAAACAATTCTCTGTCATTATATCCGTTAAAATCAGCTTCATTTTCAGGAAGAGTTATTGCGACAGTAACCTCTCTTGAATATTTTATTAATTTTTCTAAAACCATATACTGAATAGGTGTAAACCCTGTAAAACCGTCAATATAAATATGCGTTTTTCTTATTTTTTCTGACTTTTCCATTACATTACAAAAAATGCTCAACACTTCTTCAATCGTAATCATTTTTTCATTTATGTAATTGTCAAATTCTTCCGCAATCGTTTTAGTATCAATTAATTTATTTCTTAAAATGTTATGACCTTTTACATCATCAATCATCTTTTCCAAATCTTGTGTTCTATAATTATATTGCTTTAATTCGGTTATTAAAGTTTTTGCTCTATCCACAAATCCCGGCATATTTGCTTTGTTATGATAATACTTAAGGTCTTTTTTGCAATTTTCTAATACTTTACGGACAACGAGAGTTTTTCCCAAATCGTCCATAACCTTAATATCTGTCATTCCAAGTTCTTCAAATATACCAAATGCAAGTCTCTGAAAACTTACTACCTCAGTGTTAAAACTTCCGTGTCTATCTGAAGCAAGCAAAATTTCTCTCTGGGCTTCCATTGAATACTGTTCAGGAACCAAAGCTATATAATCTTCATTTCTATTTTCATATTTTGAAGCGTTATTTGTAAGTCTTTCATATAATAAATGTGACTTACCTGAACCTGCACTTCCTACAATAAATGTTAATGACATATCCGTCTCCATTCTTTATATTTCCTTAAATGATGCGGGGTTCAAACCATTTGACCCTGGCATCCTTAAATTATTATATATAATTTTTGCTGTTTTTTCATCATACTTTTATGTTTTTGCTCATAGATTTAATTATAAAAAACTATACAGTTTTCGGAGGTCACACATCATGAGTAAAAGTCCTAAATTTATGGTTTTTCATCTTAAAGAACTTATATATACATTTATATTAATTGTCCTTGGAATCGCCTTAATAATAACCTTAGTTTTAATGTTTAGAAAAGACACCACTACTTCGGCTCCTGCAAGTGATTGCACTTATAAGGCCGGTGTTTATTCCTCTTATATCACGTTAAACGGAAATCCTATGGAAATTCAGGTAGTTTTAGATGATAACCACATAAATTCCATTACAATTGAAAATATTGATGATTCCGTAGCTACAATGTATCCTTTAGTGAAACCTGCTTTTGAGGATATTGCTAATCAGATTGTATCAACTCAGTCATTAGAAAACGTATCTTACAATCCTGAAAGCCAATATACATATTCTGTATTATATAATGCAATATGCGATACAATTAATTCGGCCAAATAATTTCTATGAAATATTTTGATGGCAGCCTTTAATTTTCTCTAACTATATAGTTAATTTGCAACTGCACTTTTGCAAAGCTGATATCACTCTTACTTATAAAAATATCAGCATAATAAATTATAAAAAATAGGATGAGACAATTATGTTTCATCCTATTTTTATTATTAATATACAAATTTTATTTTATGGAAATTATTCATGTATAAATAATTTCGCATACATATTATTTGCTATAATTACTCTAATTCTTCTAACCACTCACGTACTACTGCATCACTTGGCATTCTCAAATCTCCTCTAGGTGAAACCGCAACGCTTCCTACCTTTGGTCCATCAGGAAGGCATGAACGTTTAAACTGCTGCGAAAAGAATCTTCTGTAAAATGTCTTTAACCATTTCAAAATAGTTTCTTTATCATATTTTCCATCAAATGCGTGTTCAGCTAAATATAATACCTTCTTAGGTTCAAATCCAAATCTTAAAATATAATATAAGAAAAAGTCATGCAATTCATATGGTCCAACTACATCCTCTGTTTTCTGTGCTATTTTTCCATTCTTAGTAGGTGGCAGTAATTCAGGACTTACAGGTGTATCTAGCACATCAAATAAAATGTCTGCTAATTTCTTTACTCCACATGTGTCTGCAAAATAATGAACTAAATGTCTTACCAACGTTTTCGGAACTCCCGCATTTACACCATACATAGACATATGGTCTCCATTATAAGTAGCCCATCCTAATGCAAGTTCCGACATATCTCCTGTTCCAATAACCATTCCATTATATTCATTTGCAAAATCCATAAGCAAATAAGTTCTTTGTCTTGCCTGTGCATTTTCATAAGTAATGTCGTGATTATCTATACTATGTCCTAACTGTTTTAAATGAAGTGTTACTGCATCAGCAATATTTACTTCTTTTAGTTCACATCCAAGTTCTTTTACAAGTGTAACTGCATTATTATATGTTCTGTCAGTTGTACCAAATCCCGGCATTGTAACTGCAATTATGTTGCTTCTGTCAATATTAAGTGCATCAAATGCCCTTACAGTAACAAGAAGTGCCAATGTGGAATCAAGTCCACCTGATATTCCTATAACTGCATTTTTACAATTAGTATGTTCTAAACGTTTCTTAAGTCCCATTGTCTGAATTGTAAGAATTTCTTCACATCTCTTATTTCTCTTTTCTTCATCCTTTGGTACAAATGGTGTGTTATCAATTTCTCTTGAAAGTTCAAATTCTTCTAATTCTAAATCAATTTCGCATATTTCATAATCGTCGTCACTAACTGCTGTAAATGTATTCATTCTTTGTCTTTCTGCAGCCAATTTTTCCAAATCTATCTCAGCATATACTGTTTCATTTGTAAATCTTTTTGCCTCTGCTAAGATTGTTCCATTTTCAGCTATCATATTATGTGCCGCAAATACTAAATCAGTAGAAGATTCTCCCTCTCCTGCATCAGCATACAAATAAGCTGATATTGTTCTTGCTGACTGTCCTGCCACAAGATTTTTACGATAATTATCTTTTCCTGTTACTTCATCACTTGCTGAAAGATTAGCTATAACTGTTGCTCCTGCCATAGCATAATTTGTGCTAGGTGGATTTGGCACCCATAAATCTTCACATATCTCGATTGCAAATTTAAAGTTTTCTATATTTACACAGTCAAAAAGTATATTTGTTCCAAATGGGATTTCATCATCATAATCGTCATCCCAATCTTCATCATCTTCTTCATCATCTTCCCAGTCGTCTTCATCAAAGTCATCCTGATTATGTTTAAAATCAACTTTGCCATTCTCTGTCATATATATTTTATAATCAAAACCTTCTTTGCAGTTTTCTTCTAAGCTCCATTCATCCTTAGTAACTTCAAATGAAACATATCCTTCAACACCTTTTCCTGATGCAAAATGTCTTGCTTCATAAAACTCGGAATAATTAGGTATATATGACTTAGGTACAATTCCAAGTATCTCTCCATCATAAACAACTGCCGCAACATTGTATAACTTGCCATTATATACCAATGGGAGTCCGACTATAGCTACAATTTCTTTATCTTCACAATGTTTTGCTATTGCCACCAACTTTTTCTTTGCATTTTTTAGCATGTGCTGCTGCCAGAACAAATCGCTGCATGTATATCCCGTAATACATAATTCAGGGAATACAACAAACTGTGCTCCATTATCATAAACTTCATCAATTAATTTACATATCTCTTTAGCGTTATATTCACAATCTCCTACTTTAATTTTAGGAGTTGCGCACGCAACCTTTATAAATCCATTATTCATGTCAATCCATATCTCCTATGTTAGATATTCGTGAATTAATATTTTAATACACGCTTACCTCTAATGATACCCCATTGTCAAATTTATTGTCAACATTTCACGTAAATTGTCTCTTTTTATATTGCTTTTTATGGTATACATTTAATGAATGTCCAATTTTAATTATATACCTATTTTTTAATATACATTCAACGTAATGCTTTTTATGTTATATTCATGATTTTTTCATAAATAACAGAACAAGAAACGCCTAATATCAGATTTATTTTTTGATATCAGAGCGTTTCCATAAGTTATTATTTAAATGAAAAATTAAATATAGAAGTCTTAAAATTATTCATAATAACTCTATATATTAACCGAGCATCGAATCCGTCAGGCAAAAAGTCGAAAACTTTCGACCCCAACATATATATATTAATATCTTCTTGGAATAAATGTGTTATATCCTACATTTCTTAAATTCATTTCCATCATCGCAGCATTATCAATATCATCAAACACTCCAACCTGTACCTTATACAATCCGTTCTCAAATATGACATCTGCCGGATACCCCTGTTGTCTTAATTTATACGCCATATTATTTGCTAACTGTCTGTTTCTAAATGCACCAACCTGTACTGTATATGTGTTTCCGTCAGCATCCTGCGTATCATAATTTTCAAGAGTTTCCATTATTGCACTTGCTATTGCATTTGCTATTTCATAGAATTTTTCATCAAATAATTTATTATCAATATCTGAATTAATGAAGCCCGCTTCTATTAATACTGCCGGCATCTTTGTTCTTTTTAAAACTACTAAATTAGGTCTTTCAACGACTCCTTTATCTTCAAATCCTATCTTTGTAAGATTTGCATTAATATTTCTTGTAAGTTGTGCTTTTAAGCCACTGTCATCATATACTAAAGTCTGCACTCCACTATACTGATTTTCTGTAGGCGCAGAATTTCTATGAAATGATACAAATAAATCTGCTCCTGCATTATTTGCCTTAGTTGCTTTTTCAAATGGGGTATCATAGACATCTGATGTTCTTGTAAATTCCACATCATATCCATTATTTCTTAAAATCTCCCCTACCGCTGTAGCAAGTCGTAACGCATCATCTTTCTCCTGTCTGCCTTCATAAACGGCCCCTGGGTCTGTTCCACCATGTCCCGGGTCCAACATAATTTTATAAGCCATAAACACCTTAATAACAAATTCGTTATCATATAGTATGCTTATGGCTTACCAAAAATACCTATATTTTATTTTTTGTTTACATTTGTTTCGTTATTGTTCTGATTATCTCTTGCACCGTTTATGATGTCATCCCCTGCATCTTCAACACCATCGATAACATCATCCACTACATCATCTGCAACTCCGTCACCATTTGTATCAGTTGAACTATTTACGTTTCCTGCTTTTCTTGTTGTTTCGTTTCTGTCTGTTCTATTTGTTGTAGTCTCTGTTGTCATTTCATTTGTTGTTTCTACAGTTTCATTCATTGATTCATTCATTTCATCGTTTGCTGCATCTTTATTTCCACAGCCTACAAATCCAACCATTGAAAGCATCATTACAAATGCCACTAAGTATTTTTTAATATTGTTCATAATAACCTCCATAAAAGTTTTTACATCATTTATTATGAACACTTTTACAAAAATTATAAAAATATATAAAAAAATAGAAATAATTTAAATTGAAATCAATAAAAATTATTTCTATTTTTTATTTTAATTTAATACATCAGCCATATTGTACATTCCTGTTTCTTTAGAAGCAAGATATTTAGCTGCATCAACAGCACCTTTTGCAAATACTGCTCTTGAGTAAGCTGTATGCTTAATTTCAATTACTTCATCAATACCTGCATATATAACTTCATGCTCACCTACAATTGTTCCGCCTCTTACAGCTGAAATTCCAATTTCCTTTTCAGGTCTCTTTTCTCTTCTGCTGCTTCTGTCATATGTATAATCATATTCGTTATTTAAAACCTGATTAATACAATCTGCAAGAGCTAAAGCTGTTCCACTTGGAGCGTCTAATTTCTGATTATGATGCTTTTCTACAATTTCAATATCATATCCTCTGTTGGCTAACACTTCTGTTGCAACTTTTAAAATCTTCATTAATGTGTTAATTCCTAAAGACATATTTGCTGATTTTAAAATAGCAACTTTTTCACTTGCCTTCTGAACATTATCTAACTGTTCTGATGTAAGACCTGTTGTACATAAAACAACCGGAATTTTCTTTTCTACTGCATACTTTAATAAATCATCTACTGCACTAGCTGTTGAAAAATCAATAATTACATCTGCATCAACATTACAGTCAAAAATATTTGTGAAAACAGGATAATCATTTGTCACTTTGTCATAAGCATCAATTCCTGCGACAATCTGTACGTCTGTATCTTTATTAGCTATATCAGTAATCATTCTTCCCATTCTACCGTTACAGCCATTCATAATTATGTTTGTCATCTTTACCTCCGTATGAAAGTTTTATAAAAGTCCGTAATTCTCCATTGCTTTTCTTAATCTTTCTTTGTTAGCATCTGTCATTTCTGTTAAAGGAGCTCTAAGTGAACCAGCCTTATATCCTAACATATTCATTGCTGCCTTTACAGGAATTGGATTAACTTCACAGAATAATGCATCAATTAATTCAATTGCTTCTAACTGAATCTTCTGTGCCTTTTCAATATCTCCATCCATATATGATGCTACCATATCATGAACTTTAGCAGGTGCTACATTTGACCAAACTGAAATAACGCCCTTTCCGCCTAATGATAACAATGGAAGAACCTGGTCGTCATTTCCTGAATAGATATCAAGACATCCATCTGCAAGTGATGCTAACTTAGCTACCTGTGAAATATTTCCTGATGCTTCTTTAATTGCAACTACATTCTTTACTTCTTTTGCAATCTTAACTGCTGTTTCAGGAAGGATGTTTGTTCCTGTTCTTGATGGTACATTATACATAATAATAGGAATATTTACTGCGTCTGAAATATCCTTATAATACTGATATAATCCACCCTGAGTAGCTTTATTATAATATGGTGTAACACATAATAATCCGTCCGCGCCAACTTCCTGTGCCTGTTTAGCAAGGTTGACTGCTTCTCTTGTACAGTTAGAACCTGTTCCTGCAATTACAGGAATACGCTTAGCTGTCTTATCTACTGCATATTTAATACATTTAATATGTTCTTCATCATTCATTGTTGAAGATTCACCTGTTGTTCCACAAATAATAATTGCATCTGTGCCTCCGGCAATCTGATCTTCAATAATTCTTCCTAATTCATCATAATTAATTGAACCATCTTCATTCATAGGTGTGATAATTGCTACACCTGCACCTGTAAAAATTGACATTTTAATGTCCTCCTTCATAATCTTAATCCCATTATTTACACCACTTATCTTATATCTAATCTTTGTAACTGAAAAAGTTTTATATTCTTCATACAAATATCACTTAAAATCGTTATCTTTCAATTACATGCGTAATAAAAGGGACCACGTGGTGTGCTCCCTAAAAGTATCGCTTCGATGCTTATAAGTAGCTCTCCATCAGGGTACTTCCTAATGACAGTTATATGGCTCTTAACCATATACCCAAAAATTCATCTCCGGAATGAATCCTTTCGGCGCCACATCCTTTCCTCTGTAATCGCCTGTCTCCGGGACATCATACAGTTTACTAATAAGTAGCGCAACCTCTACTATCATTTAAAATAATAATAGCACTCCACATTCTATAAGTCAACCTAATTCACCCCTTTACGAATAGCGGTAAATTATATTTCCCCTCCTTATATAATATGGTCATATTGCTATATTGTCTATCATTTTATCAAAATATCTTTAATATCATTTTCTTTTATTACATCTACGGAATCATCCTGATATCCATCAGGTATACCTACACTTGAATACAATTCACCAAGCTCAGTAAATTCACCTGTAGAAATGTCATACAATGCTGATGCTCCATTTCTCGCATCCCTGCTTCCAAATGAAAACCATGCATATCTTTCTACATAATCTCTTTCTTCTAATCCCGGTATTACACCTTTCATATATCCAATAACAGCATCTAACTGCTCCTGATTTTTTCCCGGATCTCCTGATATTGCAAACTCCGTAATCCAAATCGGCTTATGATACATTTCATATGTCTGGTCAATCAAATCTAAAAATGCCTGAACACCTTCATCACTATACCAGTTCCAATAATGATGTAACGCAATAAAATCTATACTAAGATTATCATCTGCATCAATCTTCTCCATGAACGGCTGAAACCAGTCTTTTGACCACGGAGGGCATAATGCTGTTGCCGGTGAACTTATCTGTATGCCTTTATTCATAAAATCAGGCCATGCATCTACAACTTCATCAACTGTTAAATTTGACTGTTCCGTAAAATCAGGCTCATTATATGTTAACAAATATTTATATCCCGTTTTTTCAAGTCGTTCTATCATTTTTGTCTCAGTTGAACTATAAGTCCACATCATTGGTATATACTCCATATTTTCAAATGAATAATAACTAAATGGTGTAATATCCCAATTATAATACCATGATGCATTCATCTTATCTGCCGCAAGTTCTCTTGACATATCCTTATTTACACATAAACCTTTTTTTGAAATATAAAATGTAAATACATCTGAATATATTTTACTTCCATTATCATAATCAGCTTCTATGTATAATTCATAGGAATTCGTCTTTACTCCGTGAAATTCTACTGTAGCCACAGATGCTATATCTGATATGGATTCTTCTTTTTTTGTCATATCTTCCAGCTTCATTCCTGAAACAAAACCCTCATCTTCTTTTTCCTCTTTTGCAAATTCATCTGGCTTTATGGTAAATTGCTTTTCTCCATCTATAAAAATATTATATTCGTTTACTTTGCCATATTTTCCACTGTTTTCGTATATATCTTCTAAATTTGCAATCGTAATATCTATATTTCCTGCACCTATCATCTTTCCCGGGGTTGGATTAACAAGTGCATTTTCTTTCCATTTAATCAGTGTATCTTCTTTTTTACTATTATCATTTACCAATATACCCACAATTCCTATTGCCGCTCCAAAACAGCACATAATAATTGCAGCAATTAATTTTTTAATATTTTTCATTGATTTTCCCTTAATAAACCTTAATCCCTTCAATTTTTAAGCCATAAATACAGATTAAAATTTATAATTGTATTTATGGCCTTATTATTAAATCTGTATTATTTAACTTTTACTGATTTTGTCTTGCTCCATGCGCCATATACTTTTTTAGTTCCAACTTTTGTATATGCTCTTACCTTAAAGTAAAACTTTGTTTTTCTATCTAATTTTTTTATTGTTACAGTTGTTTTGGATGTACTCTTTTCTAAATATCCTATAAACTTCTTACTGTCAGAATATTTTATCTGATATCCTTTTGCTTTTGCAACTTTCTTTATTCTTATTTTTGCTGTCTTTTTCTTTAAACTTTTTACAGATATAATACCTGCCTTACCCGGCTTTACTACTTTCTCATTATTTTTATCTGATTTATTGTTGTCATTAGCAGCTTGTGATGTAGCATACACAACATTCATCGTAGTATTATCTACTGCTGTACAATTTCCATAACTATATCCTTCAGGATTTCCATTTGCAACGTATGCATTTCCTAAATCAGTTAATACACCTGTTTTATTTGTCCATAACGCTGCTGCACCATTTGTTCCATCTGTTGTATCGAATGAGAACCATGAATATCTTTCTACATAACTTCTCTCATCTAATCCTTTTAATACAGCCTCTAAAAATTCTTTACATTTCTTTCTTCCATTTGTATCACTATATCCCCAACCACTAGGAGCAAATTCCGTAATCCATATTGGTTTATGATACATTTGATATGTTTTATCTACTACATCTGTAAGAAAATCATTTGCAGCTTCAACTCCTCCATAGGTCTTGTAATAACAATGTAAAGGAATAAAATCTATTGTACTTTGGTCAATTCCATTCATAAATGTTCTAAACCATGTTCCATTACCCCAAGAAGGACTATATGCAGGTGCCGGCGAACCTAAATAATAATTATTTCCTAAAAAATTACTCCAATTTTTGATAGCAGTATTTACATTTATATTACTTCCACCTGCATTTGCTCCCATATCCGGTTCATTATATGCAAGTAAATACTTGTATCCTTTAGCCACTATTGATGATATATACTTTTCTGAGCTCGTTCCCCAAATCATAGGAACATAGTCGATATCTGTATAACAACTATATGTAAATGGATTTACTCCCCAGTTGTAATACCAACCGATATTCATATCATCCGGTATTAACATTTTTCCCATTTTATCATTTACACATAATCCTTTTTTAGTTACGTAAAAATAAAAAGTTGATGATGTTACACTAGAACCATCTGTAAATTCTGCAACAATATAAGTCTTATGACTGCTTACTGTCGTCGTATAAAATTCAAACTGTGTGGTAGTTGCCGTTGCAGTATTTACAAGTGCATCATCTACATACACCTTATAACCTTTTACTTCTCCTAAATCATTTGCACTTGTCCACTTTATATCAACATAGCCTGCAGGTACTAATTTGCCTGCTACCGGACTTGTTATTGCATTTGTCTGCCACTGTGTTATTGCACCTGCATCACTATTTATTGTAACTGCTTTAACATCATTGTTAAAAGCAGGTGTTCCGGCAATAACCACCGCTGACATCAAAGCCATTGCAATTACTTTTCTTAACTTTCTCATATAATAATCTCCTGTTACCTTTTCAAAATAAATAGGTAAGATACTCACCCCTATTTCCTTTTTCTTTTGTCTAACAATCACTTATGCAATTATTTTTTCTTACTATTTTTAGCTGATTTTGCTTTTTTTGCTTTTTTTGTCTTTTTTACTCTTTTAACTTTCTTTATTTTTGCTACTTTCTTGCTGCTCCAACCTGTATACAACTTTGAGCCATCCATAATAAAGTAAGCTCTTGACTGAACATAATACTTTTTTCCGGCTTTTAATTTTTTAAGTACATATGTAAGTTTTGTTGTACTCTTTGTTTTAGCTTTCTTCATATTCTTATATGTTGAATATTTGATTTCATATCCTGCTGCATTATTTACGCTCTTAAGATTTAATTTAATAGTTTTCTTTTTGTTATTTGCTAATGCAGTATATATAACAGGTTTAACTGATGCTGCACACGCAACTGCTGATGTATCAACTCCACTTGGAGTATATACTCCATAAGTTTTTGCCGGATATCCTGCAGGATTTCCAATTTCTGCGTATAACTTTCCTAATTCTGTTAACACTCCGGTATTTCTGTACCACAAACCTGAAGCACTGTCTGTAAATTTGCTATTGTCTTCAGGGTCGAATGAAAACCATGCATATCTTTCTACATAACTTCTTGCATTTAATCCTTCTAATACAATCTTTAAAAAGTTTCTTGTATTTGCTGCGCATGTTGGATCAGCCATGCTTAAGTTCATATGCTGTTCACCTACTGCAAATTCAGTAATCCAAATTGGCTTATGATATAATGCATATGTCTGGTCAATTGCTTGTAAAAACTGTAATGCACCTTTAGTTGAATCTAAATCAGTTCCCCAATAACAATGTACCGCAATAAAATCAACATCTAACGAACTATTTGCTGATATCTTTTCCATAAAAGGTTTAAACCATTTATCAGACCAGCACGGTGCTGTAGCTGTTGCAGGTGAGCCAACTTTAAGTCCTGAATTACAAAAATCCTGCCATCTGTTAATTACTTTTTCAATTGACATATTAGACTGATTTGTTAAATCTGGTTCATTATATCCTAAAATATATTTGTATCCATTCTTTTTTGCGTTTTCAAAAGCTGCTTCTTTAACTGTTCCCTGTCCCCATATCATAGGTACATAGTCCATATTATCAAATGATCTGTTTTTAAAATTTTTTTCATTATATGCTGTAAAGCCCCAATTATAATACCAACCAACATTTAATGAAGAAGCATCTATACCTACTCCCATATCTTCATTTATACAAATTCCTTTCTTTGTAACATAAAAAGTACTTGTATTTGTATTAACTACTGTTCCGTTTGTTAATGTAGCTGAAACGTATGCTGTATGTGCAGATACATCAACTGTGTAAAATTCGCATGATAAAGTTTCTGCTGATGTTGGAGACACTGTTCCTATTAAAGCATTATCAACATAAACTGCATATGATGAAACTCCTTCTAAATTATTATTCCATTTTACATCAATGTATCCTGCCCCAATTAATGAGCCATTAGCAGGACTGATTAATCCATTATTTGTCCATTCTGTTGTTGAAACTGTAGCAGCTGCTGCTTCATTGCTTGTGCTTGCAACATAATTAATTCCTGAAAATGCAACAACTAATGATAATGCAAATGCTAATATTCTCTTTGCTTTTCTCATATTCTTATCCTCTCTAACTAAATAAAATGTTTCTACATTTAAACTCAAATTATAGCATCTAAGATTTTTGTTTAAAAAAAGGGCGCAAAGACTTATATGATATTCATATAAAATCTCTACACCCTTTCACCTGCTTAAGATTAATTCTAATATTAAACTTATTTAACTACAACTAACTTCTTAGCTGACCATTTTTTACTAAATACTTTGTTATCTGCTGAATCTGTTGTATAAGCTTTAGCTCTTACGTATACAATTGATCCAGATTTAAGTTTCTTAAGTGTAATTTTTGTCTTTTTAGATATTTTCTGTTTAGCACCCTTAAACTTTGAATTTGTTGAATACTGAACAGCATATCCTTTAACGTTCTTTGCTTTCTTAAGTGATACAACTGCTTTCTTAGCACTTGTGCTCTTTACAGAAGCAACTTTAACTTTAGCTGGTGCAGCTGTTTTCTTCCACTGTGCAACAAGTGTCAAGTCACTTGGAACAACAGAATTAAAATTATATGAAGCTCCATTAGCTGTATAACCTACTAATGTGTATCCTTTTCTCTTAGCTGCAAATGTATCAACCTTTTCGCCTTCATTTACATATTTTGTAGACATTGTCTTATTCTGGCTTACAAAATTAACAGTGTACTGTTTATTAGCTGTAACTACAAAATTGTTTACATGAATATATCCTGCCATACCAATTTCATCAGCATATGTCTTTAAGAATGCACCTAAAGCGAATTTTAATCCAATGTTTCCTTTTTTATAATCCTTTGGTACATTGATTACCGCTGAAACCTTCATACTTTCTTTCTTTGAAGAATCTAATGTAATATATCCATCTGATGTAATATTAGATGTTGAAGTTAACTCTAAAGCTTCATCACCATTACCAGGCTTATATGCTTTAAATAATATATGTTTTGTTGTAATTGGAGCAATTACATTTCCTAAAGCATCTTTTTTATTTACCTTTAATGTGCTGGAAATATCAAAAGAAATTGTGTAATTACGTCCAGCTTCAACAGGTACATTTTCAAGTGTGGCTGTCATACCCCATGGGTTATCATTTACTAATTCATTTGTTAACTTATTGTATTCTCCATCCCATCCAGAATTAATAACAAAGAAATCAAAATTAGAAACTGTTGAACCTGCTGTTATGTATCCTTCAGTTGCATAATCAACACCTTTTGTCTGAGGGATGGCTTTTAAAGCTTCTTCCCATTCTCCACCATCTTCCCTAGTACATACTGAAAATGATGTCCACTGTGTTAATCCTGCCAAAACATTTGTTCCTGCCGGAACTTGAGCTGCTGATGCAACGCCTGCCATTCCTATAGTCATAACAGATGCTAAAGCAACCGCCATAGTTTTCTTAAATAATCTCACTTATTTGTCCTCCTAATTACAGTCCTTATGTTTAATATGCGGCAATATTTTGATAATTGCCGCATACTTACTTTTGAAAATTATATTTGCTGTTCTGTTTTATTATTTTTTAATTGTTACTTTTACAGCTTTGCTCCACTTACCAAATCCTGCAGCATTCTTAGCACGAACCTGAACTTTGTATGTCTTACCTACTGCAAGTTTTTTGATTTTTGCATTTGTCTTTTTAGCGTTGTATTTCTTGTTTCCAACCTTAACCTGATATGACTTAGCACCTTTTACTTTCTTCCAAGTAACCTTAACTGACTTCTTAGCATTGTTAACAACCTTAACACCCTTAACCTTTGCAGGTTTGCTTGCTACTACTGCAGGAGCTGCTGTTGTAGGAGTTACTGTTGCAGGAGTTCCTGTTTTAGGAGCTCCTGTATTTGTATTACCTGTTGGAGCCTTTGTTGTCTGTCTTTCAGGAATAACGCTCTGTGTATACTTTTCACCCATTAAAGAAATGTCTGTGAATGCTAATGTTCCATGTGCATTTACATTTTCTGATGTTCCATATGCGTATGCATACTTGCAAGCCTTAGCTGCTTCTTCTGTAACTTTTCCAGCCTTAACTGCCTGTGTTAATTCATATGAATAATAATATGAACCATATGCTAACTGAACCTTAATATCATTACTTAAGTAATCAGGACTTACAGGAACGTCAAATTCGTATGTTTCTGTTGCTCCTGCTGGAACAGTTATTGTCTTAAATAACATTGTGTTATCATTATCACCTTCAATACCACTATTTACAGTAATTGTAATATTCTTTTCTGTCTTTGTAGTTGTATCTGCTTCCATCATTCCGTTATTAACTGTAAATTTTAATTTATATGTATTTCCAGGAACAACTTTAGCATTAATTTCTGATGTAATCTGATATGGTTTTTCACCCCAGATTTTATCATTTAATACAATTGCATCTTCCGGAGCAGCGCTTTCTGCTGTCCAATTAGCCTGCCATCCTGTAATAGAAATATTGGCAGAAACATTATCTACTGCTGTTGACTTAAATGTTGTCTGTGTAATAACAGCATCATTTGGTTCATAACTTTCTGCTGAACTTGTCCAACTACCTGTAAGTGCGTTAGCTGTATCAGCCTTAACGTCTGTTGTGTTTACCTTGAATCCTACTGCAAGTGTGGCAACTAAAGCTGTTGTCATAGCACCTGCCATAACTTTGTTGAAAACCTTTCTCATCTTCAATTTCCTCCTCAAATAAAATTGTTTTTTTTCTTTTTGAAAACGTTTATTTTCAATCTATGAACATCTTATCATAAACGTTTTTATTTTACAATCCAAAATATCATATTTTCACAAATAAAACGATTTTCAATTTGAAATACTGTCTAATTTTCACATATAAACAATCAATCAGTTTAATTTCTGATGTAAAAATTGTAACATTTTTATTGTTCTTTATTTAGATGTTTTAAATGTTTTAGTCTTTGACCACGCTCCTTTTTTAGTTCCACTGACAGCTCTTACTCTTACATAATATTTCTTACCACCTGCCAATTTGCTTAATACAATAGTTAATTTACCGGTTTTCTTTATCTTTGATTTTTTAAATTTCTTATTCAAAGAATACTGAACCTGATATTGCTTAACACCTGAAACTTTCTTCCATGTTACTTTAGCAGATTTTTTCTTTGTTGCTTTTGCACTCTTAATCTTAACTTTACCAATTGTAGTTGCCTTTGTTGTTTCTTGTGGTACTGTAGTTGTTGGTGCAACCTGAGTTGTTGTTTCTTCTACCTTAGGTGTAGCAGTTGTTGTTGGCTGCTGTGTTGTTGGTTCCTCATATACATACTTATCAGCATCAGTTAACTTATATGTTTCATAACCTTCCGGATTACCTAATGATGCATATAAGAATCCATTATCTGTTAATTTACCTGAGTCATAATCAAATAATGCAGTTGATCCACTTGCATCATTTGAATCAATATCATTTGCTGAATTAATATTGTATGGGAACCATGCATATCTTTCTACAAAATCCATCTCATCTAACTGTGCACATACTTCTTTAATAAATGCACCTGTTTTTTCATTTTCACCAGGTTTCTGATAACTATAATCGAATTTGTCTCCATATGCCTTGCTTCCAAAAATTCCCATTTCGGTAATCCAAACAGGCTTTCCATATAATTCATGTACTTTCTTTACAGCATCCGTCACCATGCTAACACTTCTCTGACTAATATATGTATGAATTGCTACACAATCGCAACTAACTCCTTCAATCTCTATCTGAACTCCATTATAATCAACTGTTCCGCCTTTCAAGAATGGTGTAAGCCATCCACTGTATGTTCCGTTAGGATTACTAATAGCCGGAGATACAGTTCTCTTTCCAAGTTTCTGTATTTCCTCCCAGCCCTTCTGAGCCTGTACAACTGATATATTTGCCTGAGCTGATAATTCCGGTTCATTGTATCCAAGTATGTAATTAGCATCCTTTGGAACTAAAGCGCACTGCTCTGCAATGTATTTAAATAAATTTTCATCTTTTGTTCCATCCGGATCATCCTGATTTCTTCCCCAAATCATTGGTACAAAATCAACTCCATCATCAATTGAATTATTATAAGGTGTTGCCTGCCAATTGTAATACCAAGATAGGTTCATTTTTTTAAGTTCGACTGTTTTACTCATATCTTCACCTAATGCAATTCCTTTTTTAGATACAAAAAAGTTTCTTTCATTAGACTCTACTGTTTCACCCGAAGCTAAAACAGCCTCAACCTTTAATGTATGCTTTGCTATAGATGTTGTATAAACTTCTGCCATCTGTTCATTCTCACCATTAGCTTCTAATTCGACTGCTTTTTTTCCATCAAATACAATATTATAACTTTCTGCATCTGTTACAGATGTATTAACTTTAACATTAATGTATCCTGCTCCTACGAGTTTGCCTTCAGTTGGTGTAATAACTGCTTCTTCTTTCCAACTTGATATAGTGCTACTTTCTTCGTTTGCATCCGCACTTATCACTACAGTCATTGACACTGTCATAACTGCAGCCATAGCAAATGCAACTCCCCTCTTAAAATTTCTCATGTTTTCCTCCTTTATATGCATACCATCTCTGATGGTATTTCTTCCACTCTATTGTCCGATTATTCTCTTATAAAGTCAACAACTTTTATGCATTTTTTACAATTTTGCTTATAATCAATCTTTTTTTTAGATGTTATTTTATTTTTTTAGAATAATATGATTTATAATTTGTTGTATAAATAAATAATATCACTAATTTGTTTATTTGTTTGTGGCACCTTTGCAAGAAAAAACATCCCAAAACAAACTTTTCAGTCTGTTTTGGGATGTTTTTCTGCTTTTTTTAACGATTTTACTCGTCTACATATTCTAATTTGCTGACAGACACTTCATATGCTGTGTGCTTTTCGCTTTCATCTTCATTAATCTTCTTAATGTACTCTCTGCTTTGCACTCTTCCCCATATCTGAATGTGTCCACCCACTTCAAAAGCTGATGCATATCTTGCATTTCTGCCCCAGGCAATGCAAGGTATGTAATCTGATTTACCATACGGTCTGTTAACTGCAATAAGTAAATCTGCGATTTCTCTTCCAAGCGGTGTTTTTCTGTAAATTGGTGGTTTGCAAATAAATCCATCAAGGAAAATCTGATTTGTTCTGCCTGCATCAAGATTCTCTTCTACTTCTTCCCATTCTCTTACGAAAATAGAAAGCACCAATTTGTTTCTTGTCCCCTCATGTCTGTTGTAGGATCGAAACTGTCCTGATACTTCTACAAGTCTTCCTGTGTAATCCTGTGTTACATCAACAAGTCTCTCAGATACCATCAACGGAATAATATCCGTTAATTCACTAAGTCTGTCTACAGATACATCTACCATGTAGAATCCTTCTCCAAAAACTTCATGGCTGTATCTGAATTCAGATACAATCTCACCTACAATGCTAACGCGGTTGTTCTCAATAATCTTGTCGATCATGTGTGCTTCCCCCTTCTGTACCAACCTTTGGTTTCTTATTTCTTTTATCTCTATAATTATATTTCCTTTTTCCACTTTTATGTAAAAATGTGTTCGACCTTTTTCGACTTATATAATTTTTGTCTCAAATTTGTGCTCATTTATCGTCGAATACTAGGGTTTCGCTTCGAAATAATTACTATTATTTACTATAAAATCGATATTTTCTTTATTCATTTACACACAATTTTCTATTATATCTATTTTTTTACCCCTAAATTTTTACCCCAAAGTCTCAACTTTGCCGTGAACTTCATCTTTTGTAAGCATGACATTCCTCTATTACAAAAAAATACCGACATTTGCAAACATCATTCACAAATGTCGGCACAATATTAATAACCAAGGTTCTTTAATGTCATTTTTGTTTCTTTCTTTAAAACGCTGTTAATTGCACTTGAAGCTATGCTGCTTCTTAATTTCTTTACTGTTGCCTGTGGTTTATTCTTTGCTAACTTAACATCAGCAACTACTTCCTGATTCTGAATTGCTTTTATCTGAATCTTGTTTCCTGATGTCTGAATTGTACATACAAAATCTCCAACCTGTTTAAAGATTTTTCCATTTTTCTTTAAGTAATTGTAAAGAGCTATACCATTCTTCTTTTTGTCCTTTGTCACTTTAAGTTTCGCTTTAGACTTAACACATTTGAAGTTTGTAACCTTTACTGATGTACTAAAACTTGAATCAGCATCATTAGGAAGTACTTCTGAGAGTGCATAAATATCACCCTGTTCTTCTGTTCTGTCACCAAATTCTCCACCCATTCCATAATAAATGAATGTTGCATTAGCAGATGCTTTAAATGTTGCCTTGTAGTTTTCTGTTACGCCCGGCTGTAAGTGTAACCAGTCTGCATAAACTACTGTGTCCTGTGAATCTGTAACTTTAAAGAATACCCATTTTTCAGCCGTTGTAGTTGTTGCTTTAAAACTAAGAGTATACTTCTGTCCCTTCTTCACTGTGATGTCTCTGTGTGCCTGTGCTCCCCACACACCGCCCCAGCCAATCGCATCCATATCAGCTGAGAAAGAACTTGCTGTTGCGCCTGACAAACTACCGTCAGCTCCTTCGTACCAATTTTCTCTCTGTCCAAAGTAGCCTTCAAATGTTGTACCTGCAAAACATGTTGCACACATAGCTACTGTTATAGTTGTTGCAACTATAGCAGCTGAAATTTTCCTGATAACCTTTCTCATTGGTTAATCCTCCTTAAATATAAGTATTTGTATCTTCTTTTAGAACTATAACTTATATCTAACACCCTTCAATCTCATTTTATAACATTTACAGGGTCTCCTGCAACCCATTTTTTAATATTATTTTTTACAATTTCAACAAGTCTTGTCCTGGTTTCAACAGGTGCCCATGCTGAGTGAGGTGTAATAATTATATTATCTATATCAAGAATCTCTTCATGCTTTTCCATCGGCTCTACTGCTACTACATCAAGACCTGCTCCTGATATTTTCTTAGATTTAACAGCATCAATTAATGCCTGTTCATCAACTACTCCGCCTCGTGATGTATTTATAAACAGTGCTCCATCTTTCATTTTTTCAAAAAACTCTTTATTACACATCTTTTCTGAATCGCTATTTAATGGGCAATGAATAGAAACTATATCTGATTTTTCAAGCAGTTCATCCATTTCTACAAATCGGACGCTTTCATCTTTCTTAGGACTTCTGTTATACGCTAAGACCTTCATATCAAATGCCTGTGCAATTTTTGCAACTTTCTTTCCTATTGAACCATATCCTACAATTCCTAATGTTCTTCCATCCATTTCTTTCATTGGTTTAAATGGCGAAAATTTTTCGCTGTGTATCCACCCTCCGTCTTTAACAAATTTGTTATACTCTCCAACTTTATTGTAATGTTCAAGAATAAGAGCAAATACATGTTGTGCTACAGCATTTGTAGAATAACTTCCTGCATTACATACCGTTATATTCCTTTCATTTGTATATTCAATATCTACGTTATTATAGCCCGTAGCAAATAATCCTATATATTTAACATTTCCGGCATTTTTTAACGTTTCTTTATTCATGATACATTTATTACACAAAATAATTTCTGAATCCTTTACTCTTTCTGCAATCTCATCATACTTTGTATAATCATAAATTGTCACTTCACCAAATTCATCAAATACTGAAAAATCTATGTCGTCATTCGTCAAAGTTTTTGCATCTAAAATTACTACTCTCATCAGCCCAATATCTCCTACTATTATATTATTAACACTTCCATTAGTCAGTGGTCATTTGTCAAAACATTTGTATAAAATCAGCTTTGTTCGTTATTTTTTTACATTCCTTTCATGTTAGGGACTTTCACCCATTAGAAACGTGCGTCGCAAGGCGTACAACATAAAAAAGAAGTTCCCAAACAGGAACTTCTTTTTATTTATTAATCTTAAAATCAGATTATACTCTTGAAAGGTATTCACCTGTTCTTGTATCAATCTTAATCTTTTCACCCTGGTTAACGAATAATGGAACATATACTGTTGCTCCTGTTTCAACTACTGCAGGTTTTGTAGCACCTGTGGCTGTGTTTCCTTTAACACCAGGTTCAGATTCTGTAATCTCTAATTCTACGAAAAGAGGTGGTTCAATTGCAAATACATCACCATTGTGCGAGCAGATTGTAACCATTTCGTTTTCTTTAACGAACTTAAGTGCATCACCGATTGTTTCTTCTGATAATGCAATCTGTTCAAATGTTTCTGTATCCATGAAGTTATACAATCCACCATCTGCATATAAGTACTGCATTGATTTTCTATCGATGTGAGCCTTAGGACATTTTTCAGTTGGTCTGAAAGTCTTTTCAACTACACCGCCACTC